>JAYTNC010000341.1:0-2786 GCA_043748515.1 Gemmatimonadota bacterium
CGTCGCTGCGCGCCCGGAGGACCGACGTCGCCGTCGTCGTGAGCGCGCCGTTGAGGTTGACGGTCGCGTTGCCGGTCAGCGTGCCGGCATTCACCACCGATGCGTTGATCGTGGAGTTGAAGAGCGAAGCCGTCGCCGAGTTCACTAGGCTACCCGCTCCATTCAACGTCGCTCCATTCATCGCGAATACACCCGTTCCCTGCGTGCGCAACTGCCCTGCGATCGTCAGCGTGCGCGACGTGAGCGCGAGCGTCTGCCCACCAGTGGCGCCGCCGACCGTGATGAACGTCCCCGTGAACGTCGTGTCGAGATTCACGGTGTACGTGCCGGCGAGGTCGATCACGACGCTGTCGATCTCGGTCGGGACTCGGCCGAGGCTCCAGTTGGCGGGTATGCTCCAGTTGCCGCCGGAGGCGTTCACCCACGAGAGTATCGCCGCCGACGTGTTGAACGGCAGGCTCGTCGCGCTCGTCAGGCCGACGGCGTTCGCGACGAGCGTGTACCCCACGCCCGTCACGTCCACGGTCAGCGTCGAGAAGGTCGCGATGCCCGCGACTGCGTTCACGGTGAGCGTGCCGCCGAGGGTGGCGCCGCCCGGATTGGTCCCGAGCGCGACGGTCACGGCGCCGGTGTAGCCCGTCGCGGTGTTCGCGAAGGCGTCACGCGCGATGACCTGCACCGCCGGCGTGAGCGCAGTACCGACCATCGCGCTCGCCGGCTGCGTCCCGAACACGAGCGTCGTCGCCGCGCCGGCGGTGATCGCGAACGCGCTGCTGGTCACCGTCGTGAGTCCTGCCGATGTGGCCACGAGCGTGTAGCCGGCGGCCGCGCGCGCGAGGCTGATCCCGCTGAAGCTCGCCACGCCCGCGATCGCATTGGCCGTGAGCGTGCCCGAGAGCGTGGCATTTCCGGGGTTCGCCCCGAGCGCGAGAGTCACGGCGCCGGTGAATGCCGTCGCGCGGTTCCCCTGCGCATCCCGGGCTTCGACGGTGATCGCGGTCAAGGCCGAGCCGGCCACGCCGGCCGTGGGCACCGCAGTGAACGCGAGTTGCGTCGCGCCCGACGAGGCCGCCGTCGCGGTGAAAGTGACCGGACTGCCGGTGAGACCGGCCGCCGTGGCCGTGAGCGTCTGCGCCCCCGCCGCCGGCCCGAGCGTCCAACTCGTGGACGCGATCCCGTTCGCGTCCGAGAGCACCGCGGCCGCGCCGACGCTGCCGCCGTTGTTCGGCAGGAACGTCACGGTCGCGCCCGCCACCGGCGTCGCGTCGAAGGCCGTGACGCGCACCGAGACCGGCGCGCCAAGCGTCGAGCCAGCCGGGCCGTTCTGACCGCTGCCGCCCGCCGCCGCGATCGCGGCCGCCGGCAACGTGAGGCTCACCACCGACGAATCGGCCGGACCCGTCAGCAACGACGCGATCACGGTGACGCTGCCCTGACGGAGTCCGGTCGTCGCGGCGCCGATGCGCGCGTTCGCGAACCGCACCAACGCCGTGTCGGTGCTGGTGAACAGGATGGGCGCGTTGGACACGAGCGCGCCCTGACCGTCGAACGCTTGTGCCGTGAACGTGAGCGGACTGCCGCCCTGGCCGTTAGCGGAACTGGGGAAGAGTTCGACCCGGGCGGCCTGCGCGCCAGGTCCTACATAGATGGGCCGCACCACCACAGGTGTCGGCGCGGCTCCCGCGCGCGCGGGCTCCACGAGCAATGTGTCCGGTCCACTACGGAACACGGTGTCACCGCCCGCAGTGATGAACCGCAGCCGGATCGCCATCTGCTCGCCCGCCGCGGGAGAGCCGGCGCTCAACTCGACCGAGAGCGCGAGCGGCACGGAGTCCGCATTCGCGGGGAAATCGATCGTGCGGTCGAGCGCGATCCCGCCGCCGAGCCGTTCGAGCGTCAGGCGCACCCGGGCGAACTCCACGCCACTCGAGACCGCCGCCTGCCCGGGCGCGCCCTGGAACTCCGGCTGGATCGCGAGCACTCGGCTGAGACGCACGGCGTCCGGGCCGGTGACCTCCCGACCGCAGCTCAGCGTGACCAGCAATGCACCCAGAGCGAGGCCGATCGCCCGGGTGCCGAGGCGGGACTTCAGGACCGTCGAACGGGAGGGCTGCATCAGTAAAACGTGGGAGCCGTGGCCGGAGCCCGCAAGTCGATTTCGGGCCTCGTTACTCCCGGGGCGCCGCGTACCGCATCTTCTCGAGGATCGCCCCGGACCGCCGCGACGCCACGGACCCGTTCGGCGACCACCGGACGGGACTCGGCAGTACCGCCGCGAGGCGCGCCGCTTCGGCACGCGTCAGCGACTTGGCGGACTTCCTGAAATGCGTCCGCGCCGCCATCTCCGCCCCGAACACGCCGTCGCCCCACTCGGCCAGGTTCAGGTACAGGTCGAGGATCCGGTCCTTCGGCAGGCAGAGCTCGAGCACGAGCGTGAGATACGCCTCGTACCCCTTTCGGAAGTACGACCGCCCCTCCCAGAGGAAGAGATTCTTCGCGACCTGCTGCGTGATCGTCGACGCGCCGCGGAGCCGGCGTCCACGGCGCGCCCGCTCGAGCGCGTTCTGGATCTCCTCGAGGTCGAACCCGAAATGCAAGTAGAACCGGTCGTCCTCCGACGCGAGCACCGCGCGGCGCAGGTGCGCCGAGATCTCCGCACGCCCCACGACGTCCCGCCGCGGATAGCGCGGCGTCTTGCCGGCGATCGTGCGCTGCACCGCACGCCGCAGCATCACCATCGTCGTCGCCGGCTGCACGAAGTTGAGCGGCAGGATCAGCACGAACGG
>JAYTNC010000342.1:0-2656 GCA_043748515.1 Gemmatimonadota bacterium
CTTCGAGATCGGCTTCTGGACCGTGGCGATCTACGTCATCGTCATGTCGTTCGCGGTGATCCTCTGGCACGACCTGATCAAGCCGACCTACTTCCCCGACCCCACGGACGGCTGGGTCGCGCCGAGCGCCGTAGTCGCGCCGTCCACCTCACCCCGTTGAGAGGGCAACTCCCATGTCACGCCTGACCGTCTCGCGCTCGTCCCACGTCCCACGCCGCACGCCGCACCTGGTGCCGCTCAGTCCCGCACTGCTCGTCGCCGCCGCCAACGCCTTCGTCGGTGTCCGCGAGGAGGGTGGTGACAACCGCGGACAGATGGTCGAACACTTCCTCCGGAGCGTCGCGCTCCCGCCCGGCCAGCCCTGGTGTGCGGCCTTCGTCCACCACGTCGGCCACTCGGCCCACTTCGACCAGGTGAGCGGACGCTCGAGCTGGCCCCTCCCCGCCACCGGCAGTTGCGAGGCACTGGCCCGCGCCGCCAGCCGCTTCGGCGTGCTGCGCGACGAACCCTACGTCGGCGACATCTTCCTGCTCCACAGTCCGCTGCACAGACGGTTCATCCACACCGGGATCGTCGTCGGCGTGGTCGACGAGGAGGGCGTGCACGAGCGCGACGTGCACCGCTGCGTCACGATCGAGGGCAACACCAACAGCGATGGCGGCCGCGATGGGCATAGCACGCTGCGGAAGGTGCGGACGTTCCGGGAGGCCGATGGGCACCGGTTCATCCGCTGGGCCGAGATCGTGCGGCTGGCGGTGGCGGCGTGAGGGTGAGCGGCAGGTCTCGAGGTGGCGCACGGGGGGATCTGTCCCGGCGCGCAGGGTGCGGACCTCAGGCCCACGGCCCCCCGGGTGCCCACGTGCCGTTGCGCGCTCGGCCGGCCGCAACGTCCGCCAGGATCGGAAGCAGGAATCCCGAAAGCACGGCGTTGAACTCGTTGCCGTTCTCGGGGAGTGCCGCCAGACCCGCCCGCCTCGAGAACGCCCGTACCTGCGTCGGTCGCGACGGATTCTCCCAGTACGCCGGAGTGAGTCCGATCGGTGCCGCAAGAGGAACAGGCGTCCCTCGCCGCTCGAAGGTCCGTCGCACCGACTCGCCCAGCTCACGCCGACCGAAGGCGAACGTCGTGGCCAGGAAGTGGAGGTCGAAGAAGTCCTTGATGCGGCTGTTGCGATCGCCGAGCACCACGAGCGCTTCGAGCTTCCCCGCCACGACCGTCTCACGCGCGTAGGCGAGGACCTCGGGGGCCGGCGCGTCCAGCAGCGCCGGATACGGACGCAACACGGGTTCGGGCCACACCGCGTCGCCGACGCCGAGGTCCACCTGCAACGACAGCCGCGCGTTGCCGCAACGCGCCGGGAGGATCGCGCGTGTGCCCGTGTATTCGTCGTCGGCCTGCATCGGTTGGAGCACGAGGCCTGCCGCATCGAAGGTGATGCCGTCGTCGGGAACGGGCGTGGCGAGGATCGCTTCGAGATCCACGCGGATCGCGTCGAATGTGGCCTCTCCGCGGCGCAGCAGATCGAGGTCACGCGTGGCGCGATACGGTTGCGCCGACCAGAGCCGCAGCAGCATCGCCCCCTTCAATACGAATCGATCCCGCACGGACGATCGCCCGAGTCGGTAGAGCAGCCGCTCGAACGCGTACGCCGTGACCAGCAGTTGATAGTCGTCGCCCCGCAGCTTCGCGCGCGTGAGAAGGCGCGCCATCACCGACGCGGCGAGATTCGGCGTGGCGTTCACGGCAACGAATCCAGGTATGGTTGCATCACCCGGGTCACCCGACAGATGCGCGCGAAGTGCGCCAGATCGTGCGCGCCGCCGCGATGCCGGCGGGTGTAGTCGCGCAGCGCCTCGACGGCGACATCGATGCCGATCTTGTTCCGGTACCTGAAGCAGTCGGCGACCGTCTTGGCGGCGGAGTACAGGCGAACCTCCACCCCTTCGATGCGGCGTCGCTCGATGCCCTCCGTGAGCGCCTCACCCGAGAAGCGCGCCACGCGCAGGCGCGGATAGTCGAGCGCGGGGCGGCGCGCCTTCTCGGGGAGGGCGATCCAGACTTCGTGCGGCTGCTGCGTGGTGAGGTCGTGCAGGCGAAGCGCCGTGAGCAGGCAGATGACGGCGGTCGGGACCCGCGTCGCGACAATCGCGGCCGCGGCGTCGGCCGAGAACTCGTGGTCGGCGAGGACGTAGACGCCGCGCGCGAAGCGCACGACCTCGCCGCTTTCCACGAGGCGCGCGAGCTGCGCCCGGTGAATGCCGTAGCGCGCCAGGTCGCGCGGGCGCACGGCGCCCAAGCGACGAATCGCGCGGAGTGCCTTGGAGTGCGCCGTGGCCGGGCGGGTCGCCATGGCGAGAATGTTACGTAGTGTAGGTAGTTGGACACAATCCCCGACGTTTAGTAACGCACGCTGACACAAGATGTCGACAGTCCTGCACGACTGCTCGAATGTCCGAATGTGTCGCTCGCCGTTCGCGCCAACGAGCGCGGATCAACGCGCCGGCATCATTCTCACGCCCGGCACTATTGCCGCATGGGCCCGCTCCGATCGCCGAGCCACGCCAGCACCGACCCCCGCGCCGGCCGCGGCGCCCAAACCCGCGCCGCCCACTCGACAACATTCCCAGCCCCCACCCCGTCGCAACGGTCGCAGCA
>JAYTNC010000343.1:0-2771 GCA_043748515.1 Gemmatimonadota bacterium
CACGGCATCTTCCGCCGTCTTGATGTCGCCGTTGCCGAGCACGGGAATGTCGACCGCCTCCACCACCGCGGCGATCTCGTCCCACCGCGCGTGTCCCGAATACATCTGCGTGCGCGTGCGCGGATGCAGCGCGATCGCCTTCACGCCGGCCTCTTGGCAACGCAGCCCGATCGTCACGGGGTCACGCATCTCCTCGTTCCATCCGCTGCGCACCTTGCACGTGACCGGCAGGTGCGTGCCGCTGATCACCGCGCGGATCACCTGCTGCACGAGATCGAGGTCGCGCAGGCAACCCGAGCCGCCGTTGCGGCGCACGACCTTCTTGACCGGACAACCGAAGTTGATGTCGATGAACTCGGGCTGGAAGAGGTCGGTGACGAGCGCGGCCGCCTCGCGCATCGCGTCCGGGTCGGCGCCGAAGATCTGCACGCCGATCGGCCGCTCGTCGGCGCCGAACCGGAGCTTCGAGATGGTCGCCTCGTTCTCGCGACGGATCCCCTCGGCCGACAGGAACTCGGTCACGACAACGTCCGCTCCCCACGCGCGGCAGAGCCGGCGAAAGGGAGACTCCGACACCCCGGCCATGGGGGCGAGGAAGAGCGGGACGGCGGGACCGGTCGGGTACGGGAAGCGCATCCGGCGAAAGCTAAAAGAGCTCCCAAATGCTTGCAACAGCATGATTTGACACCCCTCCCACGCCCGGCTAGCTTCGATGCATGGAACTGCGCGAATTCTTCTCGGAAGATGCGGTCAAGCTCGATCTCGAGGGCTCGACCAAGGACGACATCCTCAAGGAACTGATCGCCCTGCTCAAGCTGGGCGAGAAGGACGAGGGGATGCTCTTCAAGATGCTCAAGCGCCGCGAGAATCTCGGCTCGACGGGTATCGGTCGCGGCATCGCGATCCCCCACTGCCGGTCGCTCGTCGTGAGCAAGCTGCGCGTCGCCTTCGGGCGGAAGGCCGCGGGCGTCGACTTCAAGGCCATAGACGACAAGCCGGTGCAGTTCTTCTTCCTGATCGTCGCGCCGCCGCTCGAGGTGAGCAACCAGTACCTCCCGGTGCTCGGCAAGATCGCGCAGTTCTCCAAGGAGTCGGATGTGCCGGAGCGGTTGCTCGGGCTCACCGATCCGGCGCAGTTCATGGCGCTATTGGAAGAAAAGGGCGTGTGACGCCCTGGCGGCGACTCCTGTCCGCTGTCGCGGTGCTGCTACCGGGCACCGCTGACGCACAGGAGGCCGCCGCACCTGCGAAGGAGCGCGAGCGGATCTCGTTCGTGTACTTCGCGCCGGATCGGCTCGCGCTGCTGATCCCGCTCAACGATCGATGGATGGTGCGCCCCGATTTCACGGGGAACTCATTCCACACGGAAGAGCCTCGCGACTACGTCTTTCACGAGTTCGGCGTCAGCCTGATCGGGCGCAGCGAGTCAGCAGCGCGCGGCTGGGGGTACGGCGTGGCGCGATATAGCATCGGCAACGTCTCGGGGTCGATCTTCGAGGATCCCTACATCATCCATGCCGTGTCCCTCGCGGTCGGCGGGCATGGACAGATCATCGATTGGCTCGGCGCATTCGGCGAGATGGGCCCGTGGTTCAACTACCACCAGGACGATGCCGCGATCGGCGGCGGGACCCGGATCATCACCCAGGGGGGCTTGTCCACTCGCATCGGCGTCACCCTCCGACGTCCAGCGAAGGATGCGGCCACACGGCCGAGCGCCGAGCGGGCTCCCGCGACCGATGAGGAGCGGCCGTCGTGGATCTTCGCCGGCTTCAGCGGATTCGACCGCTATACCAAGTTCGACGGCGCCGGCGTGCTGATCCCGCTCACGGGAACGTGGCTGCTGCGTCCGGACGTCGCTGTGTCGGCCACCGCCTTCCGCCCCGGTGAAACCGACATGAGCGGCGTACTCGGCCTCAGCCTGCTGCGCCGCTCGACCCCTTCCGAACATGGCTGGGTGTATTCCGCGCTGCGCTACGGCGTCACGTACGACCAGTACAACTCGGGCGAACCCGACATCGCCCACGTCGCCAGCCTGACGCTCGGCGCGCACGTGCGTCTGACGGACCGACTCGGAGCGTTCGCGGAGGCCGGACCATATGTTCGATTCTGGGACCAGGAGACATCCTCCGGGACGTTCGACGCGCGGAACATCGGCTTCATCCACGGCGTCGGCTTGAGTTACAGCTGGAAGGATCGCTCTCGATAGCGCGCCACAGCGCGCCGACTCCCGCTCAAGGCGCAGAACGCGCCGGCTGGTCGACCCGCACCCGCTCGATCTCACCGCCGAGCTGCGACCGCACGCGCGCCAGCTGCAGCACCGCCGCCGCCGCGAGCCCGGCCGTTAGTCCCCACCAGAGTCCCGGCGCACCGCCATCGAATTTGAACGCGACGAGCGCCCCGAGCGGAATCCCCACCGCCCAGAAGCTCAGGATGTGCAGCACCATCGGCACACGCGTGTCCCCCGCCCCGCGCAGGATCGACGCCGAGATCACCTGCGTCCCGTCGAACACCTGGAACACGGCCGCAATCGGGATCAGCGTCGTCGCCATGATCCGCGTCGCCGGATCGGTCGTGAACGCGCCGGCCAGCGCGCCCGGGATCACCCAGAAGACCACCGCCATCGCCGCCATGAAGCCCACGCCGACCGCGAGCGCCGCCACCGCATCGCGCCTCGACTCGGCGACGTCGCCCGCGCCGACCGCGTGTCCGACCATCACCGCCGCGGCTGCCGCGACACCCATCGGCACCATGAACGTGAGCGCCGCGAG
>JAYTNC010000344.1:0-1827 GCA_043748515.1 Gemmatimonadota bacterium
ACGCGCACACCGTCCGTCGACTCCTCGAACTTCATCCCGAAATTGAGTCCTTCCTTCTCGAGGAGGTCGGCGATCTCCTGGAGGGACTTCTTGCCGAAATTCTTCACCTGCAGGATCTGCGTCTCGGTCTGGCGGACCAGGTCCCCGAGCGAACGGATGCTGGAATTCTTGAGCGAGTTGACCGAGCGGACCGAGAGGGACAGGTCGTCGATCGGCGTGCGGAGGAGCTCGGCGAGTCGCGCGCCCTCGGAGCTGCCCTCGGCGCCCGGCACGGCGACGGCCGCGGCCGCCGATGTCCCGAAGCTCGCGAAGTACTGGAAATGCGTCTGCGCGAGCGCGGCCGCGTAGCTCACGGCCTCCTCGGGCGTCACGGTCCCGTCGGTCTCGACCGAGAGCGTGAGACGGTCATAGTCGGTACGCTGGCCCACGCGGGTCTCGGCGACCGAGAAGTTCACGCGGCGGACGGGCGAGTAGATCGAATCGATGCGGACGAGGTCGATCGGCAGGTTGCGGTCCTGCGGATGCTGGTCGGACTCCATGTAGCCACGGCCCTTGTTGACGTAGAGCTCGATCGAGAGCTCGCGGTCGTCGTGGATCGTGAGGATGTGGTGCGCCGCGTTGACGATGCGGACGCCGGCCGAGGCGTCGAACTGCCCCGCCGTCACCGCGCCGGCCTTGCGGACCTTCACGCGCAGGATCGCGTCCTCGACATCGTCGTCGAGCGCCATCACGAGCGTCTTGAGGTTGCCGATGATCTGGTGGACGTCTTCCACGACACCGACGATCGTCTGGTGCTCATGAAGCACCCCGTCGATGCGGAAGCCCCAGACGGCGGCGCCGCGCAGCGAGGAGAGCAGCATGCGTCGCATGCTGTTGCCGAGCGTGTGGCCGAAGCCGCGCTCGAGGGGCTGGAGCCGGAACTCGGCCACATTGGGGTGGTCCTCGCGCTTCGTCATCTCGACGAGCTGCGGGCGGACCAGTCCGCGGAGGTCGATCGTATTCGCCATTAGCCTTGATCCTTGAGTGGAGATGTCACGATGGCGTTGACGCGCCACCGACGCCGTACCCCGCCCCTGACGCGCGGTACGCTCGTAAGACTGTCGGGGAGTCTTTTCCTGCCGGCGGACGAAGGCTCAAGGATGCAGGACAAAAGATGAACGGCACTTTCATCCTTCCACCTTCAGCCTTCATCGGTTACTTCGAGTAGAGCTCGACGACGAGCTGTTCCTGCGCCGCGATCGGGATCGACTGCCGCTGCGGACGCTCGAGCATGCGGCCCGAGAACGTGTCCTTGTCCACGGCCAACCAGCTCGGCGTGGCACCGCGCGATGCGACTTCGAGCGCCGACGCGACGATCACGAGCTCGCGGGACTTCGCGCGCAGGCGGATCTCCTGACCCGGCTGCACGTTGAAGCTCGGGATGTCGACCGACTTCGCGTTGACTTCGACGTGACGGTGACGGATCAGCTGGCGCGCGGCCTTGCGGCTCGCGGCGAAGCCCATCCGGTACACCATGTTGTCGAGGCGGCTCTCGAGCGCGGCGAGCAGGTTGTGACCGGTCACGCCCGGGAGCGCCGAAACGCGCTCGAACGTGTTGCGGAACTGCTTCTCGCTGAGCCCGTAGATGCGCTTGATCTTCTGCTTCTCACGGAGCTGCTTGGCGTACTCGCTCACCTTGCGCCGACGCGCCGTCGTCTGGCCGTGCTGGCCAGGCGCGTACGGGCGACGCTCCACCGGGCACTTCTCGGTGAAGCACTTGGTGCCCTTCAGGAAGAGCTTCGTGCCTTCACGCCGGCACTGCCGGCAGCTGGGACCTGTATAACGCAT
>JAYTNC010000345.1:0-2433 GCA_043748515.1 Gemmatimonadota bacterium
GGCGCGCTGCACACGGGCGCGATGCGACGCGATCCGCGCGCGCGCGAGGTCGCACTGCTCGCCGCGCAGTCGCGCCTTCGCCAGCGGAACGTGGACGCCGAGCAGCGCCCGTCGCTCTCGGTCGAGGGTCAGGCGCAGTATCAGTCCGACGTCGCGCGCATTCCCATCGTGCTGCCGGGTGGTGTATCGCCACAGGTGCCGCCGCACGACACCTACGACGCACGCGTCGTCGCTCAGCAGAGGCTCTACGATCCCACTCGTTCGACGCGTCGCGCCATGGAGGACGCGCAGCTCGCCGACGCGCAGGCGCGCCTCCGCGTGACGCTCACGGGCGTGCGGCAGAACGTGAACGACCTGTTCTTCGCCGCGCTCCGAGCGCAGTCACAGGTCTCTGAAACCGAGCTGGCGATCACCGATCTCGAGGCGCAGCGCGCGGTCGCCGCGGCGCGCGTGCGCGAGGGCAACGCGCTCCCGAGCGAGGAGCTGACGCTCCGCGCCGAGGTGTTGCGGCGCCGCCAGTCGGTGGCGGAGCTGATTGCATCGCGGCGCGCGACGCTCGAGGTGCTGGCCGATCTCACTGGTTCCTCGCTCGACACCGCCGCCGTGCTTGGCGAGAGCGATCTCGCGGCAGAAGTATCGCGCGCACGCGCCGGCCCGTCGGACGTGCGGGCTCGCGCGGAGTACGAGCAGTTCGCCAGCACACGCGCGCTATTGGCGAGGCAGGAGGACGCACGCTCCGCGCAGGACAAGCCCCGCGTCTCGGCATTCGGACGCGCCGGATACGGACGGCCGGGCCTCAATCCGCTGAACGACAAGTTCGACGCCTACTGGCTCTCCGGCGTGCAGCTCCAGTGGTCGCCGTGGACGTGGGGCACAACGGACCGCGACCGGCAAGTGCTGTTGCTCCAGCGACAGATCGTCTCGGCCGAGGAGCAGCAGTTCACGGACGCGCTGCGTCGCGGCACGGCGCAGGATCTCGCGTCGATCGGCCGGTTGTCGGCGACGCTCGGCGCGGACGACGAGATCGTCGCGCTGCGCGAATCGATCCTCACGGAGACGCGCGTGCGGTTCGCGGAAGGCGTGGTGACGTCGGCGGAGTATGTGGATCGGCAGACGGACGTGCTCTCGGCGCGGACGAGCCGCGCACTGCACCGCGTGGAGCTTGCCCAGGCGCGCGCGCGGTTTCTCACGACTCTTGGCCTCGAGGTGCGGTGATGTCTGACTCGCGACATATCAGAAGCAGGTCCCTCACTTCGTTCGGGACGACATTCAAAGCGCTCATCGCCAACCAGATTGTCATCCCGAGCCACAGGCGAGGGGCCTGCCTGTCCACGCTGTTGCTGCTGGTCATGGCTTGCTCGAACGCAGAGCAGCCCGACGCCTACGGCAACTTCGAAGCGAATGAAGTCGTGGTGTCGTCGCAGGCGAGCGGCCAGCTCAAGTGGTTCACTCCCGTCGAGGGCGCGACGCTCGCGAACGGCGCCATCGTCGGCCTTGTCGACACAACGCAGCTCGACCTCGAACGCGAGCAGAACGTCGCGCAGCGTGCAGCCACGGAAGCGCGCGTGTCCGCCGCGGGCAGCCAGGTCGGTGTGTACGAAGCGCAGCTCGGCGTCGCGCGACGGACGCTCGAGCGCGCACGACGCCTCTTCGACCAGAAGGCGGGCACCGCCCAGCAGGTCGATCAGGCGGAGCGCGACTATCGCACGCTGCTCGCCCAGATCGCGGCAGCGCGGTCGCAGCAGCAGAGTGTGGGCATGGAGGTGGCGTCCACAACGGCGCGCGTGTCGCAGATCCGCGATCGCATCTCCAAGTCGCAGGTCGCCAATCCCACGGCCGGGACCGTTCTCGCCACGTACGCGAAGGCGGGCGAAGTCGTGCAGGCGGGCCAGGCGCTGTATCGCATCGCCAACCTGGATACGCTCATCCTCCGCGCGTATGTGGCCGAAAGTCAGTTGTTGTCCATCCGGCTGGGGCAACGCGTGATGGTGCACGTGGACCAGGGCGACGGGACGCTCCTCTCCCTGCCGGGTATAGTGCGGTGGATCGCGGCGAAGGCGGAGTTCACGCCGACCCCCGTGCAGACGCGCGATGAGCGCGCCGACCTCGTGTATGCGGTCAAGGTGCACGTGCCGAACCCGCGCGGCGCGCTCAAGATCGGCATGCCGGCGGATCTCGCGCTCGCAGTGGCGGCGCCCGGCGGCGGGTGAGCAACGCGGTGGAGGTGCGCGGGCTCACCAAGCGCTACGGCAAGGTGGTCGCGGTGGACGACCTGACGTTCGACGTCGGCCAGGGCGAGCTGTTCGGGCTCGTCGGCCCTGACGGCGGCGGCAAGACGACGCTGTTCCGCATGCTCACCACCCTGCTCCTCCCCGACGCGGGCACTGCGACGGTACTTGGCTTCGACGTCGCGCGCGACTTGTGGGACATCCG
>JAYTNC010000346.1:0-9725 GCA_043748515.1 Gemmatimonadota bacterium
GCTGATGACGAGATCGACCAGCTGTTCGGCTAAGGGGAAACGCGCATGTCGATGATCAACTACGCCTCCCGCGAGATCAACTGCAAGATCGTGTACTACGGTCCCGGTCTCGGCGGCAAGACCTCGAATCTCGAGCACGTGTACGGCAAGGTGAAGCCGGACACGCGCGGCAAGCTCATCTCCCTCGCGACGGAGACGGAGCGCACGCTCTTCTTCGACTTCCTTCCGGTGGACCTCGGGACGATCCGCGGCTTCAAGACGCGGTTCCATCTCTACACGGTGCCCGGCCAGGTCTACTACAACGCCTCGCGGAAGCTGATCCTCAAGGGCGTCGACGGGATCGTCTTCGTCGCCGACTCCCAGGTGGAGCGCATGGAGGCGAACCTCGAGGCCATGCAGAACCTGTACGACAACATGGCCGAGTACGGGTACGACCTCACGAAGATGCCGTTCGTGATCCAGTACAACAAGCGCGACCTCCCCAACGCCGCGCCGCTCGCCGAACTGCAGCAGACGCTCAATCCGGGATGGGAGGTCACCGATCCCGCCCGCGCGAAGGTCACGCCCGATCCGTTCCATCCGGGCGAGACCATCATCGAGCAGTTGCCGACCGGCGAGTGGGTGGAGCGCGCGACCTACTTCGAGGCGGTCGCCGTCACCGGCGACGGCGTGTTCGACACGCTCAAGGCCGTGAGCAAGCTGGTGCTCAAGACGCTGGCGTGAGCCAGCGTTCCCCCCGGACGCGGATGCCAGCGTGAACCTCCCCAACACGATCTCCGCCGCGCGCATCGTCGCATCGCCGTTCCTCGCGCTGCTGCCGTTCGTGCACTCGCTGCCGGTGCGGATCTTCGCGTTCGTGCTCTACCTCGTCACCGCGATCTCCGACCACTGGGACGGGAAGATCGCGCGCGACCGCGGCCTGATCACCGACCTCGGCAAGATCCTCGACCCGATGGCCGACAAGCTCCTGCTCCTCGGCACCTTCGTGCCGATGTTCATGCTGCAGGCGCACCCGCAGGACGCGCTGCTCCAGTTCCTGCCGATGGTGGACGAACGCTCCGCCTACGCCTTCACGACGTGGGGCCTCGAGGCCTTCTGGTTCCCGTGGTGGGTACTCGTGCTCATCGTCGGGCGCGAGGCCTTCATGACCTGGTTCCGCGGCTTCGCGCAGGCGCGCGGCGTCATCATCGCAGCGCAGCGCATGGGCAAGTGGAAGGCCGGCTTCCAGTACACCTGGATGGGCGCCTCGTACTGCTGGTTCGCGCTCAAACTCCTCTACGATCAGCAGGGCTGGCACGGCCCCATCGCGATGTTCTGGGCGCGCCTCCTCGGCGGCATCGGAACGATCACGCTCTGCGTCGCGTTCGTGCTCACGCTGCTCTCGCTCGGGGACTACCTGGTGAAGCACGGCAGCGTCTTCACGACCCCGAAAAAGGCCTAGCTCCCAAGTGGAAGTCGAACTCGTCTCCATCGGTGACGAGCTCCTGCTCGGTCACACCATCGACACCAACGCCGCCTTCTTCGCGCGCGAGGCCGCGGCGCTCGGCGTCCGCGTGGTGCGCCGCGCCACCGTGAGCGACGCCGCCGACCAGATCGCGGGCGCGGTGCGCGAGGGACTCGACCGCACCGGCGCGGTGATCACGAGCGGTGGGCTCGGTCCCACCGCCGACGACCTGACGAAGGCCTCGATCGCCGTGCTCTTCGGGCGCGGTCTGTACATGGACGAGGCGATCGTCGAATCGCTGAACGCGCGCTGGAAGGCGCGCGGCTGGCCGGGCGAGCTGCCGGTCGCCAATCGTGCACAGGCGATGATCCCCGAGGGCGCGACGATCCTCGAGAACAGGCACGGCTCCGCGCCCGGCATCTGGCTCGACGACGAGCGCGGCCGATGGGTCGCGATGCTGCCCGGCGTGCCGCGCGAGTTCCGCGGCATGACGTGCGACACGCTGCTGCCGCGCCTGCAGTCGCGCGGCGCCGGCGGCACGGTCGTCCGCTCGCTCACGCTGCGCACCACGGGGATCGCCGAGTCGGCGGTCGCGGATGCCCTCGGCGACCTTGCCAAGGATCCGCTCGGCGTCTCCCTCGCGTACCTGCCGGGGTGGGAGGGCGTGGACCTGCGGCTCACCGTGCGCGACGTGCCGTCCGACGTCGCGACCTCGCAGCTCGCCGCAGCGGCCGAGGCGGTGCGCGGCAAGGTCGGCCGCTGGGTCTATGGCGTGGACGATGCGGACCTCAGCGTGCTCGTGCTCGACGCGCTACGTGCGCGCGCGATGCGCATCGCCGTCGCCGAGAGCTGCACCGGCGGCATGCTCGGCATGCGGCTCACGGCGATCCCCGGCGCGAGCGACGTCGTGACCGGCGGCGTGATCGCGTATGACAACGCGGTGAAGGTGCGCGATCTCGGCGTTGCCGAAGCGACGATCACGACCTACGGCGCAGTGAGCGAGGAGACTGCGCGCGCGATGGCCAGCGGTGTACGCACGCGCATGGGAGTGGACGTCGGCGTGAGCATCACCGGCGTGGCGGGGCCGGGCGGCGGAACGCCCGAGAAGCCCGTCGGCACGTTCTGTGTGGGCGTCGATGTGCGCGGAGAGGTGCGCTCGTTGCGCACCACGGGCGTCGGCGACCGGCACGAGATCCGGCAGCGGGCGACGCAGGCTGTTCTGAGTTTGGTGCGGAAGGCGCTCGAAGGGTGAGCCGCGCGGGCGTTCGATGAGGAGGAAGTAAGGACGCGTGCTGATATTCGCCCGTGTCCTCTTTACTTCTTCGCCGAGCCGAGCGTACCGTATGGCCATGCCTAAGGTGGTGGAGCGCTACTGGACGCGCGAGGACGCGCATCGGATGCCCGACGACGGCAACAGGTACGAGTGCATCGATGGGGTGCTGCTCGTGACGCCCGGGCCGGCGTACGAGCATGTGTATACGCTCGAAGCGATCAGGCGGGCGATCGAGGAGTTCGCGATAGCGCTGCGGCCCGGCGCGCGACTGTTCCTTTCGCCCGCCGACGTCGAACTCGAGCCGCGATCCATGGTGCAGCCAGACTTGTTCGTCGCGCGGCCGAAGACCGGTCTGGATCGGATCCGCCGCGCGGAGGACATCCGCGATCTGCTCCTCGCGGTCGAGGTGCTCTCGCCCGGCACTGCCCGCATCGACCGCGGCCGCAAGCGCGCGTTCTACCAGCGGTGCGGCGTGCAGGAGTACTGGATCGTCGACCACGAGGCGCGGCTGGTTGAACGCTGGCGCCCCGCGGACCTGCGCCCCGAGATCTTGCGCGAGACTCTCGAGTGGCGCCCGGTGGGCGCCCAGCACTCCCTGCGAATCGACCTCCCCGCGCTCTTCGCCGACGCCTTCGGCGAGTAGGCACACCGCCGGGCGCCAGAACGACCGAAACGCAGTCGTCGACCCGCCGTAGGGAGGCCTAACCCCGTGCCGCGTCTGCAACTCCGGCACGAATAGCTCGGCACGCCCGTTGCCCCGTGTACGGGCAAACGGCGAACTTTCCCCCATGAGCGATCCGAACGTGAATCAGGACCCCACCAGGTCATCGTCCTTCGAGAACGAGGCGATCGATCCTTCCGCCGCTGCGGCCGCCCAGGCGCGGTTCGACGCGTCGTCCGCCGATTCCTCCGATGCCGCGGACGAGCACGCCTCCGAGAACGAGGGCATCGCGCTCGTGACCGGTGCGCTGGCGCGTGAAGTGCAGGAGCACAAGGACAAGTACCTGCGCCTCTACGCCGAGTTCGAGAACTTCCGGCGTCGCGCGGTGCGTGAGCGGCAGGAGGCCGAGCTCAAGGGCATGCAGCATCTGCTGCGCGGCCTGCTCGAGACGATCGACGACGTCGCGCGGTTCGCGCACGTCGATCCGGCGACGACCGACGCGAAGACCGTCGTCGAGGGCGTGGCGATGGTCGAGAAGAAGATGCTCAAGTCCCTCTCGGGGCACGGGCTCGAGGTGATCGATCCCAAGGGACAGCCATTCGATCCCGCGTTGCACGAGGCGATCACGACCGCGCCGGCCGCGTCGGCCGAAGAGGATCACTTGATTGCGCTCGTCTATCAGGTCGGCTACGTCCACAACGGCACGCTCCTCCGTCCCGCTCGCGTCGTCGTGACGCAGTGGAACGGTTGAGCGCGCCCCGCTGACCCTCATGGCCCAGAAGGACTTCTACGCGGTCATCGGCGTCAACGCGTCCGCGACCGCCGACGAGATCAAGAAGCAGTACCGTCGTCTCGCGAAACAGTATCACCCCGACACCAACAAGGGTGAAGCGAAGGCGTCGGAGCGCTTCAAGGAGATCTCGGAGGCGTACAACGTCCTCGGCGACGCGGAGAAGCGGAAGCAGTACGACGAGATGCGCCGGCTGGGCGCCTTCGATCCGTACACGGCGCGTCCGCGCGCTGCGTCGCGGACAGGTGCGTCGGGCGCGAGCGGCACGACCGGGAGCGGACCTCGGGTCGAGGACTTCGATGTCGGCGGCTTCGGCGGGTTCGGCGACATCTTCAGTTCGATGTTCGGTGGCGCGCGCGGACGGCCGAGCGGTCCGGAGAAGGGACAGAGCGTGGAGACCACGCTCGAGGTGCCGTTCAAGGTCGCCGCCACCGGCGGCAAGGTGCCGATCGAGCTCGAAGTGAACGAGGAGTGCGGCACCTGCAGCGGGAGCGGCGCTGCCAAGGGCGCGCGCATGCAACTGTGCCCCGAGTGCGACGGCCGCGGCACGATCTCGTTCGGCCAGGGCGGCTTCGCGGTGAACCGACCCTGCCCGATGTGCCTCGGCAAGGGGCAGGTCCCGACCGAGAAGTGCGCGGCCTGCAACGGGGCCGGCGCGTCGCGCTCGCACAAGAAGGTGCTGATCACGGTGCCGCAGGGCACGGAGAGCGGATCCAAGATCCGGCTCAAGGGGCAGGGCGGCCGCGGCGTGCGTGGCGGTCCCAACGGCGACATCCTCATCACCTTCCAGGTGAAGGACGACGCCGACTACGAGCGCGACGGCCACGACCTCATCGTCCATGCGCCGGTGAACATCGCGCAGGCGACGCTCGGCTCGAAGATCTCGGTCATGACGATCGACGATCGCAAGGTCACGCTCACGCTCCCGCGAGGCACGCCGAGCGGCAAGCGCTTCCGCGTGCGCGGGCAGGGCATCACGCATGGCGGCAAGACCGGCGACCTGCTCGTCGAGATCCAGGTGGTCGTGCCGGAGTCGCTCACGCCGGAGCAGGAGCGGTTGATGAAGCAGTTCGCCGCGGCCGGCTCGCTCGAATACTGACGCTGGCGTCGTGACGCTGCCCGCGCTCCCCTCGCCCGATGACGCCGACCGCGCCAAGGGCACGCTCGGGCCGCGCCCCACCGACGACGCGCGCCGCGCCGACATCGCACGCATCCGACGCCGGGCGACGGGACTGCTCGTCGTCGCCGGCGTGGTGTTCGTGATCGCGCGCCTGCTCGAGGCGCGCTGGTGGTGGATGGGCTTCGTGCGCGCGACCGCCGAGGCGTCGCTCGTCGGCGGGCTCGCCGACTGGTTCGCGGTCACGGCGCTCTTCCGCCAGCCGCTCGGGCTGCCGATCCCGCACACGGCGATCGTGAAGCGGCAGAAGGACCGCATCGCGCGCGTGCTCGGCACCTTCGTGCAGAATCACTTCCTCACGCGCGACGTGATCTCGGAGCGGCTCAGGTCGCTCGGGATCGCGCTGCGCATCGGCGAGTGGCTGGCCGACCCCGCCAACAGCCGGAAGATCGCGGGGCAGTTGACGCAGGGCGTGGTGCGCACGGTCGACGCGCTCCCGGTGGAGCGCTGGCAGGGCGGCCTCGTGGACGAGGGCGTCAAGCTCATGGCGCGCGCGGTGGAGAGCAGCGAGGACGCGATCGCGGCGACGCTGCGCGAGCAGATCAGGGCGGGGATGCCGCGGTGGACGCCGTCGATGGTGCAGGAGGCGATCCACAAGCGCGTGATGGCGGCGCTCGAACGATTCCTTCTCGAGGTCCGCACCGATGCCACGCATCCGGCGCGCGCGCGCCTCGAGGTCGCGCTGCGCGAGGCGCTCGACCGGTTCCGGGTCGCGGCCGAGCGTTCCGAGACCGGCGAGGGCGACGGCAACGGCAACGGCACGTCGGCGACGATCGCGCGCGTGCTCGAGTCGCTCGGCGCGCACCTCGTGAACGACGCCGATGCGCGCGCCGAACTCGAGCGGCGCATCACCGAGACGGCGGCGGACCTCGTCGAGGAGCATGGGGCCGAGGTCGCGGCGCTGATCGAGCACACCGTCGCCGGCTGGGACCCCGACCTCGCGGCCGACCGGATCGAACTCGCCGTCGGTCGTGACCTGCAGTACATCCGGCTCAACGGCACGCTCGTCGGCGGCCTCGCCGGGCTCGTGCTCTACTCGGTCAGTCTGCTGTTCTGACCGCGGCGCCGACCGCGGCGCGATGCGCCGCGCGATGCGAACGCGTGAGGAAGAAGATCACGGTCGCTGCCGCCGCCACCTCGAGGAGCACGAGCCACTCCGAAGCCGTGATCGACGTGAGCAGTCCGACGATCGCGAGACACGAGAGCACGGGAACGATCGCGCCGCCCGGCATGCGGAAGGGCGTGGTGCCCGGCTCCTGCACGCCCGTGCGCCGCAGCTGCCAGGCGCCGACGGCGCAGGCGAAGTAGACGAGCAGCGCCGCGACGTTCGAGATGACCGCCAGCGGACCGAAGCCGCTGGTGATCGCGAGCACGCAGGTGATCGAGAGCTGCACGATCACGGCGACCCATGGTGTATGGAAGCGCGGATGTACCGCTCCGATCGCCTTGGGCAAGTACCCGTCGCGCCCGAACGCGTAGAGCGAGCGCGGCGACGCGAGCGACATGCCGCTCAGGTAGCCGAAGGTCGAGACGACGACGCCGACCAGCAGCAGGCGGCGTCCCCACGCGCCGAACGCGACGCCCGCCGCGTCGGCGAGCGGCGTGGCGGATCCGGCGAGACTCGCCCCGAGCGTGCCCTGCGCGACGAACTGGATCGCGAGGTAGAGCAACGTCACGCCGCCCAGTCCGAGCAGGATCGCGCGCGGCACCGTGCGCGCGGGATCGCGCAATTCGCCGCCCGGGATGAGCGCCGACTCGACCCCGGTGAACGCGAACAACAGCACGATCGAGGTGCGCGTGATGTTGGCGGCGGTCGGCGTGGTCGCGATGCGGAGGTTCTCCGCGTCGATCGCGAAGAGGCCGAGTGCGACGAGCACGAGCAGCGGCAGCAGCTTCACGATCGTGGTCACCGCATTGAGCCGGTTACCGTACTTCACGCCGAGCACGTTCACCACCGCGAGCGTGCCGAAGGTCGCGACGAGTCCGGCGGCGCGGCCGGCAGAAGAGCCGAGCACGGGAAGCATGGCGGCCAGACTGTCGATGAAGATCGTGCCGACCGCCGCGATCGCGGTGACGCCGATCAGCCAGGTCATGACGCCGGTCATGAAGCCCACGAAGGGCCCGAAGGCGACCTCCACGTACGCGTACGGGCCGCCGGTGAGCGAGACGCGGCTCCCCGCTTCGGCGATGCTCAGGCCGATGAGCGCCATGACGACGGCGCAGACGATGTAGGCCAGCGGGGCCGCGGGACCGAGCGTGTCCGCGACGACGGCGGGCAGGCGGTAGATCCCGCCACCGATCGTGACGTTCACGATGCCCGCCGCGAGGCCGAAGGTGCCGACCGCGCGGACGAGTCCCCGCTCCGAGAGGGTGATATGCGTGCTCACTGAGCGGGTTCCGGTCTGGAGTGGACGGTCAGTCGCCGCTGACGGCGGGCGGGTGTTCCGGGAACTCACCCTCCCAGCGCGCCATCACGGCGGTGGCGAGGCAGTTGCCCAGCAGGTTGATGCTCGTGCGCCCCATGTCCATGATCGCGTCGACGCCGAGGATGAGCGCGATCGCTTCCAACGGCAGCCCGAACATCGCGAGCGCGCCCGAGAGGATCACGAGCGAAGCGCGCGGCACGCCGGCGACGCCCTTGGACGTGAGCATCAGGGTGAGCATGATCACGAGCTGCTGTCCGATGCTCAGTTCGATGCCGCCCGCCTGCGCCGCGAAGATCGCCGCGACGGCGAGGTAGAGCGTCGATCCGTCGAGATTGAACGAGTAGCCCGTCGGGAGCACGAAGGCGATGATGCGCCGCGGGATCCCGAACTTCTCGAGGTTCTCCATCGCCTTGGGGAGCGCGGCCTCGGAGCTCGCGGTGGAGAAGGCGATGAGCCAGGGTTCCTTGACGAAGCTCCAGAAGCGCTTGATCGGCACCCGCGCGATCAGTGCGACCGGCAGCAGGACCATCAGCACGAAGACCGCGAGCGCGCCGTAGAGCGTCAGCACGAGGATCGCGAGCGACTTGAGCACGCCGAGTCCGCTCGATCCGATGGTCACCGCGATCGCGCAACCGATGCCGATCGGCGCGAACGACATCACGAGGTTGGTGAACTTGAACATCACCTGCGAGAGCGATTCGCAGAACTCGAGCATGACCTCCTTCGACCGGCCCTCGACGCGCGAGAGCCCCACGGCGAAGAGGATCGTGAAGACGACGATCTGCAGCACCTCGTTCTTGGCCGCGGCCTCGAAGAAGCTCTGCGGCACCATGTGTTCCATCACGCTCGCGAAGGTCACCTTGGTGGCGGCGTACTCGCTGCCGGTCGCGACCGTCGCGCCCTCGAGCGAGATGCCGTCGCCCGGGCGAACGAGGTTGACGGCGATGAGGCCGACCGCCAGCGCCAGCGTCGTCACGATCTCGAAGTAGATGATCGAGCGGAAGGCGAGCCGTCCGACCTTCTTCATGTCGTCCCCGTGGCCGGCGATGCCGACGACGAGCGTGCTGAAGAGCAGCGGGACGATCAACGTCTTGATCAGCCGCAGAAAGACCGACGATCCGACCTTGAAGGCGGCGATCAGACCGGGGTTCTCGGCGGCCGGGAAGAAGTAGCCGAGGAGGATGCCCACGACCATGGCGATCATGATCTGCTGCGTGGGCGAGATCGAACGGGAGCGCGGCGCCTGGGGCGCCGCAGCGGCGTGTGCGGTCATCTGTCGCGGATCAGGGGAACGGAGGAGCGCGGCGGTGGCCGGCCGGACGCCCCAATCTACGGCCGGATCCGCCCCACCGCTGGGCGTCCCGCCCGCATCCGCCCCCCCCTCGCGCCCGCACCGGCGCCCGCTCCAGCGACCGCTCCAGCGACCGCTCCAGCGCCCGCGGACTCAGGCCGGCGCGAACTGGGCGCTGAAGTGCCTGAGGAATCGCGGTTCCTTCACGATCTTCAGCCCCCGCACGACGTCGCGACGCCGGAGCACTTCCTCGAACGTCTCGGCGACGTACTCGATGTGGCTCTGCGTGTACACACGGCGCGGGATCGCGAGGCGCACCAGTTCCATCGCCGCGGGAACGAGCGCGCCCGCGGCGTCGTAGGTCCCGAACATCACCGAGCCGATCTCGACGCAGCGGATGCCGGCCAGCGTGTAGAGCTCGCAGACGAGCGCCTGCCCGGGGTACTCGCGCACGGGGATGTGCGGATAGAGCGCCTTGGCGTCGACGTACACCGCGTGCCCGCCGATCGGTCGCATGAGCGGCACGCCGAGCGAGTGCAGGTGGTCGCCGAGGAAGGTCGTGCTGCGGATGCGGTACTCGAGATAATGCGCGTCGAAGACCTCTTCAAGGCCGGTCGCGATCGCTTCCATGTCGCGTCCCGAGAGGCCGCCGTACGTGGTGAA
>JAYTNC010000347.1:0-2072 GCA_043748515.1 Gemmatimonadota bacterium
GCCCCTGCGCGAGACCCCACGAGCATTCACCCTGACCTTCAGCACTGCATGAACGAACGCCGGCGTCCCCCTCGTCGTGGCCGCGGATCTCGACCGGGCACTCCCGTGGGAACCGATGACATGGGAGAGGACAATCCGTATCGTGAGGGACCGATCGACGGGGGGGCTCCGCCGTCGCCAGAGGTTCCACCGCGCGTGATCGATGCGGGTGCTCCGCCTGCGGGAGCCGACATGTCGCCGCCCGTCATGATGCCCGTGCCGCAACCGAGCGGAGACGCACCGTTTTCCGGGCCGACGGGTGGTGCGCCGCGCGATCCCCAACGTGAGCCTCGTCCACCGCGTGAGCCGCGTGAGCCGCGTGAGCCGCGAGGAGCACACGAGCAGAACGGTCGCCGCGGTCGCCGGAATCGAGGACGCGGCCGACAGCAGGGCGGTGTGCTGCCTGGCGAGCGACCGCAGCCCGCTCCGTCCGCCCCCGTGCAGCTGGTAGCGACGGGCGAGACGAGAGGATGGTACGATCCGGCCCGCGACGGCGGGTATGTGCGCCGAGCGCACGCGAGCTATCTCGTCGACGCCGGTGATGCGTTCGTGCCGTCGCACCTGGCACGGCAGCACAACCTCCGCAAGAGCGACGAGCTGTCGGCCACCACGGGACGGGATCAGCGCGGTCGCACCGCCGTCATCGAGATCACGGCCATCAACGGCAGCCCGCCCGCCGACTCCACACGCCGGGCCGAGTTCAACACGCTTACGGCGACGTACCCGGAGCGAAAGCTGTTCCTGGAGACCGGACGTCCGGCCAAGGCTGGACACGAGCTCACCCGTCGTGCAATCGACCTCATCGCGCCGATCGGGTACGGCCAGCGCGCACTCATCGTCGCACCGGCACGTGCCGGCAAGACGACATTGCTGCACGCCATCACCGAGGGCATCGCGCTCAACCATCCGTCGGCGCATCTGCTCATCCTGCTCGTGGATGAGCGTCCCGAGGAAGTGAGCGAGGCCATCTCGTGGGGTGTCGGCGAGGTCGTCGCCTCGAGCTTCGATCAACCGGCGGCACGGCATGTCGAGGTCACCGAGATGGTGCTCGAGCGCGCGCGTCGACTGGTCGAGCTGGGCAAGGACGTGATCATCGTGCTCGACTCGCTGACTCGCATGGCGCGCGCGCACAACACGGCCGAGCGAGGCACGGGGCGCACGATGTCAGGCGGTCTCGACGCACAGGCGATGGCGAAGCCGAAGGCGTTCTTCGGCTCGGCGCGATCGGTGGCCGAGGGCTCGGGCGGCGGATCGTTGACGATCATCGCGACAGCGCTCGTGGAGACCGGCTCGAGAATGGACGACATCATCTTCGAGGAGTTCAAGGGCACGGGGAATTGCGAGATCAAGCTGGACCGGTCGCTGGCCGAGAAGCGCATCTATCCGGCAATCGACATCGCCACGAGCGGGACTCGTCGCGAGGAGAAGCTGTTCCGCCCCGACCAGCTCGAGCACGTGTACACGCTGCGCCGGGGTCTCGGGCAGATGCCTCCGCAGGCGGGGATGGAGTGGCTGATCAAGCGCATCGCGAACACGCCGGGCAACGATCAACTGCTGGAAGGTCTGTGAGCAGCATCGTCTAGCGCCTTTCGGTGCCCGGGCCCATCCTTTGCTATGGATAGGCTCGCCATGCTCCTTTGCCGCCGTCTCGGCCGTACGGCGCTCGTGTGTCTCGCGAGCGCCGTTGCTGCGCCCTCCCTGTCCGCCCAGCTCGCCTCGGCCGTCTCCGCCACGCCCGAGGTCCGCAAGCTCGAGTTCAGAGGGGTGGAGCGCGTCGAGCGTGCGGCGATCGAGAAGAGCATCGCCACCACCGCGACGCGCTGCCGGAGCTTCCTTCTCAGCCCCATCTGCCGCTTCTCGCGTTTCCGCGGCTTCGAGGAGCGCCATTACCTGAATCACCGGGAGTTGCGGCGCGATGTCCTGCGTATCCGCGTCTTTTACTTCAAGCATGGGTTCCGCGAGGCGCAGGTCGACACGGCCGTCACGCGACTCACCGACAAGACCGTCGCCGTCCGGTTCGACATCGTCGAGGG
>JAYTNC010000348.1:0-5057 GCA_043748515.1 Gemmatimonadota bacterium
CTCGACCGCGAAGAGCACGATCGCCACCGGGATGAACCAGAGCACGCCCGAGAGCGCGATCACGCCGATCCAGATGAGGAAGTTGCCGACGTAGAGCGGATTGCGGCTCCACGCGAACGGGCCATGGCTCACGAGTTTCTGCACCTCGCGCGACCGGCGGCGGGTCACGGTGCCGGCGGTCGCCACGCCCCACATGCGCCACCACTCGCCGAGCATCATCAGCCCGAGGCCGGCGATGATCGTCCCTTCAGAGATCGTCCCGGGGGCGAGCAGCGGAACGAGGAGGAACGGGATGGGGAGCCAGCCGCGATTGCGGAAGAGCACGGCGCCGATACGGGCGTCCGTGGTCTGTTCAGCAGCGCTCGGCTGGGCGGAGGAGGGGTTCTTGCTCAGAGGATAGTCCGGTCAGGATTGGCCACGGCGAATGGTCGCCGCCAGGAAGTCGGAGAGCAAGCCGTTGAAGACGGCCGGCGCCTCGATGTTGCTCACGTGTCCCGCACTGGGGATCAGGCCGAGCCGGCTGCCCGGGATCGCGTCGACCATCGCGCGCGACTCGGTCACCGGCGTGAGCGTGTCGTCCTCGCCGCAGAGCACGAGCGTCGGCACGGTGATCGTGCCCTGCGTCTCGGTGGAGTCGTCGCGGTCCATGAGTGCCTGCAGCGCGTCGGTGATGCCGCCCACACTCGCGCGACGCATCATCGCGTCGAGGATCGCGACGACGTCGGCGCGCTTCTCGCGCGTGGACTTGCCCACCATGCCGCCGATCATCTTCTCGGCCACGGCGCCGGACCCCTCGGCGAGCACCAGCGCCTGCATCTCGCGGCGCTTCGCGCGCGCTTCTTCGGAGTCGGCACCGGCGCGCGTGTCGGCGAGGATGAGCGCGCTCACGCGCCCCGGATGCCGACGCCAGAAGGCGAAGGCGAGGTACCCGCCCATCGAGAGCCCGCCGATCACGGCGCGGTCGATCTTCATGGTATCGAG
Organism: Gemmatimonadota bacterium; assembly: GCA_043748515.1. Lineage (GTDB taxonomy): Bacteria > Gemmatimonadota > Gemmatimonadetes > Gemmatimonadales > Gemmatimonadaceae > Pseudogemmatithrix. The sequence continues at coordinate 982 of JAYTNC010000348.1, forward strand.
CACCGCGGCGAGCCAGTCCGCCCAAGCGTCGAGGTTGGCGTCGGCGAGTTGCACGCTGTCGCCGAAGCCGGGGAGGTCGAGCGCGATGTAGCGGAAGCCCGACGCGGGGTAGGCGAGCTGCGGCGCCCAGAGGGCGCGGTCGTGGGGGAAGCCGTGCAGCAGGATCACGGGGACGCCGCTGCCGGACTCGGCGAGTCCGACGGCGCCGAGCGGGGTGTGGATGATCATGTGGTGCGCCCTCCTTTGGGGGCGGTCGGTGCGGGCAGGACCGGCGCGCGCACGATCGCGTGCTCGAGCGTCGGGACCGCCGGGATGTCGTCTTCGATCCAGAGCATCCGGACCGTGACTACGATGGTCGCGAGGAGCGGGATCGCGACGAAGAGGCCCAGGAATCCGAAGACATAGGCCATGACGACCTGCGTCACGAGCGTGAGCGCAGGGGGAAGATCGAGCTGCTCCTTCATCAGGTACGGGATGAGGAGGTTGTTCTCGAGGAACTGGATGATCCAGTAGAAGCCGACGACGGTGAGCGCCATGCGCGGCGAGTCGGCGAAGCCCATGAGGATCGCCGGGATCGCGCTGAGCGTGGGACCGACGTTGGGGATGAACTCGAGCATGCCGGCGAGCACGCCGAGCGGCAGCGCGCCGCGCACGCCGATGAGCGCGAGGGCGATCGTGGTGACGGTGCCGATCACGAGCATCGCGATCAGCTGCGTCGCGAACCAGGTCTTGAGCGTCTTGGCGAGCGTGGTGAGCAACTCGTCGATCCGGTCGCGCCGGTGGATCGGGACGAGCAGCAGCATACCGCGGCGGTAGACATCGGGATCGCTCGCGATGTAGACCGAGAGGAAGATCACCAGGATGATCGCGGCGAAGACCGCGAGGGTCGACTGCAACACGCCGAAGGCGAAGCTGGTGATCTTCGGGGTCTGCTTGCCGAGCGCGGTCATCAGGCGGCGCGGCGCGGGGGCGGGGGCCTTGAGGGCGCCGGTGCCGTCCGCAGCGGTCGGTTCGTTGAGGGCCGGGGTCGGCGGCGGGGCCGTCATCTGCCCCGAGCGGGTCTTCGCGATCGAGTCGGGCGGGGCGATCGCGTCGAGCAGCTTGGGATACTTCGTGCCGAGCCAGAGTTCGACCTTGGTGACCGCCTCGGGCAGCTTGGCGCGCAGTTCCTGCGACTGGCTCGCGAGCGTCGGGCCGGCCCAGGCCGCCGTGAATCCCAGCACGACGACCGTACCGAACACGACGATCGACGCGGCGATCCCGCGCTTGATCTTCACGCGGAGCTGGATCCAGTCCACGGCCTGTCCGGCTGCGAGCCCCAGCAACACGCCGAGGAAGGCCGTGAGCACGAGGAAGCGCGCCGACCAGAGGAGTTGCAGGCCGACCAGCGTCGCGACCACCACGAGGGCGGCGCGAATGAGCTCGGACTGGGTGACGGACTTCTGCGCGCTCGAAGAAGGCAAAGAAATGGTCTTGGGGGTGACTGCAATCTAGCCACGAGACGCCGAAGATGTTCTTGGACTAGATTGGGACGCACTCCACGCTCCCGATCCCGGACCCGACTTGCCGCGAACCACGATGCCGACCGCCACCTACCTCGACACGGATGCCGCCGTCGGGCAGTGGCTCGCGTCCATCCGCAAGTCGGCGATCCTCGCGCTGGACACCGAGGGGGCGAGCTTCCACCGGTTCGTCGACCGGATCTACCTGCTCCAGCTCTCGACGCGCGACAGCCACGCGATCATCGATCCGCTGCCGATCGCCTCCCCCTCGGCGCTCGGCGAGATCGTCCAGGACCCCAAGGTCGAGATCGTCTTCCACGACGCCGACTACGACCTGCGGCTCCTCCGGCAGGACTACGGCTGGCAGATCCGCAACGTCTTCGACACGCGCATCGCCGCGCAGCTGATCGGCCTCAAGGCCTTCGGGCTCGCGGCGCTGCTCGAGCGCTCGTTCGGGCTCAAGCTCGACAAGAAGCACCAGCGCGCCGACTGGTCGATGCGCCCCCTCACGGCCGACATGCTCGACTACGCCGCGCAGGACACGATGCACCTGCTCGGCCTGCGCGACATCCTGCATGACGAGCTGGAGCAGAAGGGCCGGCTCGAGTGGGCGAAGGAGGAGTTCCTGCGGCTCGAGAACATCGGCTGGTCGCAGGAGGAGCCGGGGCAGGGCTTCCTCAAGGTGAAGGGCGCGCGCGACCTCACGCGCCGCGAGCTCGCGATCTTCAAGGAACTGGTCGTCTGGCGCGACGCGGCCGCGCTCAAGCTCGATCGCGCGACCTTCCGGGTGGTCTCCAACGAGGTGCTCTTCGAGGCGGTGAAGACCGCGCCCACGACCAAGGACGCGCTGAGCCGCATCAAGGGGATGCCGCGCGGGATCCTCGAGCGCGCCGCGGACGACATCCTCATGGCGATCGTGCGGGGACAGGCCGTGCCCGAGGCCGACCTGCCGCACTTCCCCAAGTCGGCCCGCTGGGACCGCGACCCGGATTTCGACCAGAAGGTCGGCGCGCTCAAGTCGGTGCGCGACGAGGCCGCGGCACGCCTCGAGCTCGATCCGGGCGTGCTCTGCTCGCGCGACCGCATGGAGCAGGTGGCGCGAATGCTGCCGGCGGAGACGTCGGTGATCGAGCGGATCCCCGAGTTCCGGAAGTGGCAGATCGAGGTGCTCGGCGAGGGCTTCGTGAAGGCGCTCGCGCCGTGGCAGAAGGGGTCGCCGTACCGGGATTGAGCGGCCGGCTACGCGCGCTTCCCATTGTACCCGGGTCATAGTGAAGTGACCATCACCGACTACCACGCCAAGTACTTCGCGCACGAGCTGACCCGGCGTTTCTCCTCGGATAACGCGGAGAAGCTCGCTGGTGCCGTGGCGGGCGCTCAGGTGGACTTGAACCCGCACCAGGTCGACGCGGCCCTCTTCGCTTTCAACTCGCCCCTCTCCAAGGGCGCGCTCCTGGCGGACGAAGTCGGCCTCGGCAAGACCATCGAGGCCGGGCTGGTGCTCTCGCAGCGGTGGGCGGAGCGCAAACGCCGCATTCTCGTGATCACTCCGGCCAACCTTCGGAAGCAGTGGCATCAGGAGCTGAGCGAGAAGTTCTTCCTGCCGTGCGATTTGCTCGAAACGAAGTCGTACAACGCCGCCGTGAAGGTCGGGGACTTTCGCCCTTTCGAGCGCGATGCGATCGTCATCTGCTCCTATCAGTTCGCCCGGAACAAGGCCGCCGATGTCGCGGCCACGGCATGGGACCTCGTGGTGATGGACGAGGCGCACCGACTGCGCAACGTCTACAAGCCGTCCAACGTCATCGCCAATACGCTCAAACTGGCGCTCGCCAACCGGCGCAAGTTGTTGCTCACCGCCACACCGCTCCAGAACTCCCTGCTCGAGCTCTTCGGCCTCGTGAGCTTCGTGGATGAGCACACGTTCGGAGACCTCCAGAGTTTTCGCGACCAGTTCGCCAATCTCAGTCAGGAACAGGTCTTCCAGACACTCAAGGCGCGGCTCAGGCCGATCTGTCATCGCACGCTCCGGCGGCAGGTCACCTCGTACATCCCGTTCACCAATCGCCTGCCGATGGTCGAGGAGTTCACCCCGGAGGAGAGCGAGGACCGACTCTACGAGCTCGTCTCGGACTACCTGCGGCGCGACAATCTCCAAGCGTTGCCGGCCAGCCAGCGCTCGCTCATGACGCTGGTGCTCCGCAAGCTCCTGGCGTCGTCCACGTTCGCGATCGCCGGTGCGCTCGAATCCATCTCCAGCAGGCTCAAGGCGAAACTCAGGACGACCCAGCCTACCGAGTCACTTGAGGAGGAACTGGACCGGGACTACGAAGCGCTCGACGAGACCGCCGAGGAATGGCCGGAGGACGAACCTGCCGAGCCACTGTCAGCGGCCGATCGCGCGGCCATTGAAGCGGAGGTGGCGGACCTGGACGGGTTCGCTGACCTGGCCCGCTCGATCAGCCACAATGCGAAAGGCAAGGCGCTGCTCAAGGCGCTCGCAATAGCATTCGCGAAGGCCGCGGAGCTCGGGGGTGCGCAGAAGGCGATCATCTTCACCGAGTCGCGCAAGAC
>JAYTNC010000349.1:0-4800 GCA_043748515.1 Gemmatimonadota bacterium
GCAGGTCGGTGATCGCGATGCCGAGCAGGATGGTCGCCGCGATCGAGATGCGCAGCATGGTGAGCGTCGGGCCGAACGCGAGGAAGCTCGCGAGCCAGATCGCGCCGACCGTCGCCTCGACGAGCGGATACTGCGCGCTGATCGGCAGGCCGCACCCGCGGCACTTGGCGCGAAGGATCACCCAGCTGAGCAGCGGGATGTTGTCGTACCAGGCGATCTGCTTCTCGCAGCGCGGGCAGCGCGAACGCGGGCTCACCACCGAGAGCTCGGCCGGCCAGCGCGAGATGCAGACGTTGAGGAAGGAGCCGATGCTGGCGCCCAGCAGGAAGACGAGCGCGTTGAAGGCGAGGAGGCTCACGGACGGGGTCTCAGCGCGAAGAGGGCGATGCCGGCGGCGACCGCGACGTTGAGCGACTCGACACCGGGCGACATCGGAAGGGCGACCAGGCCGTCGCAGGCGTCACGCACCGAGGCCTTGAGCCCCGCCCCCTCGTTCCCCATCACGAGCGCAAGCCGCGCCGGCGGCACCACCTCGTCGACGGAGCGGCCCGTCGCCGTGGCGCCCCAGAGCGGCACCTCATGCCGCGAGAGGAACGCGAACAGCGCCTCCTCGGTGCAGTCGATGGCGCGGTGCTTGAACTGGATGCCGACCGCGCTGCGCACGACCTTCGCGTTCCATGGGTCGACCGTGCCCGGCAACACGAGCGTCGCCGTGACGCCGAGGGCCGCCGCCGTGCGCAGCAGCGTCCCGACGTTGCCGGGATCCTGCACGCCGTCGAGCACGAGCAGGCGCGCGGTGGCCGGGAGCACGAGCGCCTCGAGCGCGTCCTTCGGCTGCTCGGCGATCGCGAGCACGCCCTGCGGGTGCTCGGTGTCGCTCGCGGAGAGGAACTCCCGTTCGCTCACGCGCACGACGTCGACGCCGCGGCCGTGCAGCTGCGCGGCGAGTGCGGCGCCGCGCGGCGTCCGGTCGAGCAGGTCGCAGGTGAGCGCGCCGCTCACATGAAGCGACGAGGCAAGGAGCTCCTCGACGGTGCGGATCCCTTCCGCCACGAAGAGTCCGCTCCGTTCCCGCGCCTTGCGGCGTGTCAGGTCTCTAGCTAGGGTCAATATTCTCATGCGAATCCTCCCGACTCTCGCCCTCGCGGCTCTCGTCAGCGGCTGTGCCGTGTCCACGCAGCAGGAAGTGGACATGGGCGCCGGCTATGCCCAGCAGATCGCCAAGGAGCTCCCCCTCGTTCAGGATGCGGAGCTCAACCGGTACATCAACGTACTCGGCGATTCGATCGCCCGCATCGCCGACAGCCGCAATCTCGACTGGCAGTTCTTCATCGTCGACAGCAAGGACGTCAACGCCTTCGCCGTCCCCGGCGGCTTCATCTACATGAACCGCGGACTGATCGAGCGCGCGACGAACATGGCGCAGGTGGCCGGCGTCCTCGGCCACGAGATCGGGCATGTGACCATGCGGCACTCGATCCAGCAGATGCAGAAGTCGCAGGGTGCGAACATCGGGGTCACCGCAGTCTGCGTGCTCACCAGCATCTGCAACAGCCAGGCGAGCCAGGCCGCGATCAACATCGGCGCCAACGCCGCCTTCGCGAACTTCTCGCGACAGGACGAGGACGAGGCGGACAAGGAAGGCGTGAAGTACATGATCGGCGCGGGCATCGACCCGGCAGGGATCCCGGAGATGTTCCAGATCCTGCTCGAGGAGCGGAAGACCAAGCCCGACGCGCTCGAGGCCTGGTTCCGGTCGCACCCGCTCGAGGAGTCGCGCATCGCGGCGGCCCGCGCGCGGATCGCGACATATCCGTCGGCATCGCTGCGCGGCCTCACCAAGGACTCACCGAACTTCCAGGCGTTCAAGCGCCGTCTCGCCGCGCTCCCGCCCTCGCCGCCGAGCCGCTGAGTTACCGAGCGGCTGAGGCACCAAAGCGCTCAGCCGCGAAGGAACGCCTGACCGGGAACGGCTAGAGCCGCTCCACGAACCGCTCGACCAGACCGCAGAACGCCTCCGACGCGCGCGCCCCCACCTCCACCACCTCGGCGTGATCGAGCGGAGCGTGCGAGATGCCCGCCGCGGGGTTCGTGATCAGCGAGACACCCGCGACCTCCATGCGGAGCGCCCGCGCGACGATGACCTCCGGCACGGTGCTCATGCCCACAGCGTCGGCGCCGAGCCGGTCGAGCATCCGCACCTCGGCGAGCGTCTCGTACGTCGGGCCGAGCAGGCCGGCGTAGACGCCGCGCTGCAACGCGAGACCCTGCGCCTGCGCCGCGGCGTCGAGCATCGCCTGCAGCCGCGGGCTGTACGGAGCGCTCATGTCGGGGAAGCGGATCTCTCCCGGCTCCGCCGCGCCCTCGAGCGGACTGCAGAACATCAGATTGATGTGGTCCGCGATCACCATCAGGTCGCCCGGCTTGAACGTGCGCCGGATGCCGCCCGCCGCGTTCGACACGAACAGCGTGCGCGCGCCGAGCGCATGGACGACCCGCACCGGGAAGGCGGCGACGCGCGCGCTGTGTCCCTCATACATATGGAAGCGCCCCGCGAGCAGCAGCACCTCGCGTCCGCCGAGCGTGCCGCAGATCATCTCGCCGCGGTGCCCTTCGACTTTGGGCGCATGAAAGCCGGGGATCTCGCCGTACGGCACGCGCCGCGCGTCGCGCACACGGTCGGCGAGCGCGCCGAGCCCGGAACCGAGCACGATCGCCGCGACCGGGGCGCGGACGCCGAGGCGCTCGCGCACGGACTCGGCGGCGCGGAGCGCGTCCGCGGTGCCGTGCGTGCCGCCGGGCGTGGCGCCGAGCGTGACGCCGGCGTGAGATGCGCCGCTCATGCTTCCGCCGCGCGCAGTGACGCGAACTCCGCGTCCACACGTTTCACGAGCGCGTCGCGCTCGGCCAGCGGAAGGAATGCGTTGGTGAAGCCCTGTCGTGCGAGCACCATGAGTTCCTCGAAGGTGAAGTCGAGATGCTTCGCCGCCAGTCCGTACTCGAGCACGAGATCGGTGCCGCTCATGAGACGGTTGTCGGTGTTGATCGAGACCTGCAGTCCCGCCTCGAAGTAGCGGCGGAGCGGATGCGTGTCATAGGCCGCGGTCGCGCGCGTCTGGACGTTGCTCGTGAGGCAACACTCGATCGCCACGCCCGCCGCCTTCGCCTCGGCCATCAGCGCGGGATCGTCGATCAGGCGCGTCCCGTGCCCGATGCGGTGCGCATGGCACGCATGCATCGCCGACGCGATCGACGACGCGCCGTCGCCCTCGCCGGCGTGGCAGGTGCACGGCAGGTCGTGGGCGATGCAGTGATCGAACGCGAGCGCGTGCGCGCCGGCGGGGTGGCCGAACTCACCGCCGGCGAGGTCGAATCCGACCACGCCGTCGCGCTTGAAATCGACCGCGAGCCAGGCGGCCTCGAGCGAGGCGGTGGGCGGCATGTTGCGGATCGCGCACACGATCACGCGCGAGGTGATGCCGAAGTCGCGCTCCGCGCACGAGAGTCCGCGGAGCGCGGCCTCGAGCGCCTGCGCGCCGGTGAGTCCCTCGTGCACGTTGAGGATCGGCGCGAAGCGCGTCTCCAAGTAGCGCACGCCCTCCTTCGCGCAGTCCTCGGCGAGCTCGTACGCGATCCGCTCCATCGCCTCCGCCTGCTGCATCACCGAGAGCGTGATCGCGAAGCGCTCGAGATACTCCTCGAGAGTCCGCGCGTCGTCCACACGCATGTAATCGCGCAGCGCCTCGGCGTCGTCGCGCGGCATGGACTTGTGCTGGTCGCGCGCGAGCTCGAGCAGCGTCGCCGGCCGCACCGATCCGTCGAGGTGGCAGTGCAGCTCCGCCTTGGGGATCCGGCGGATCAGCTCACTGGTGACGACCGTCATTCCACGTCCGGCGCGTCCGTGGCAGCCGGCCGCTGCCGTGCCGAGACCAGGCGCATCACGTAGCCGCCCGAGAGCGGCGTGTCGGAGGGAACGGGGATGCCGCGGCTGTCGGCCACGAGGCGCGTCCCCGCGCGCACCTCATCGGCCGCGGCGGCGTCGGCCGCCGCGACGGCGTCAATCACGGTGCTGCCGGCCGGCACGGAGACGCCGGCGCCGTTCACGAATACACGCAGTGCTTCAGTCATCGAATTGGGATGATGCGCGGGGCCTTGAGCGCGGCAGACGGCACGAACGTGCCTCCCGGCTGGCTCCGCAGGTGATCCACGAGGACATCGAGATCGACGAGGTTGAGTTCTTCGATCACGGCGTCGCGGCCGAGTGCGGCACCGTCGCCGCCCGCGGCCATGAAGTCGGTCATGACGACGCGGTAGCGCCGGCGATCGTCGAGCCGCGACCCGTCGCCGAGCGTGACGCGTGTGAGGCGCGCGCCGCGCGGCGCGGCGGGATCGTACTCGAGGCGCACGCCGCTCACATGGTAGCGGACGCTCGTTCCGTCAACGAGCGCTTCGAGGTAGCGGCGCAGTGCGTCGCCCCTGATCATCACCGAGACGAGCCGGTTCGCGAACGGTTGCACCTCGTAGAGATCGCCCCAGCGCACGGTGCCGGCGCGCAGTTCGGTGCGGATGCCGCCGTTGTTCATCACGGCGACGTCGGCGCGACCGGCGACGCGTTGTGCGTCGGCGATCAGGTTGCCGAGCGCATACTGGTTCCCCTCGCGCGGCATCCGCTCGGAGAGCTCCACGATCCGCGCGCCGATCCGGTCGGCCACCGCGGCCTCGGCGCGCAGCACCAATGCCGCCACCGCGGCGTCGGGCGTGATGCTGTCGCTCGTCACCGAGCGGATCTCCGGCCGCGAG
>JAYTNC010000350.1:0-4501 GCA_043748515.1 Gemmatimonadota bacterium
TGCGAGGACGAAGTCGGGGATCGCGACGAAGATGATCCCGAGCCGGTCCGTGAGGCGCGCCGCGGGATCCTCCGCGCGCCAACCCTGCCATGCGCCGAGCGCGATGCCCAACGTGAACGCGGTCGCGAGGGCGGTGCAGATGAGGAGCAGCGTGTTCGGCAGCGTCGCCGTGAGGGCGTCGCGCACGGGCTGGATGCGCGAGTGCGACCAGCCGAGATCGCCGCGCACGACGTTCGCCGCGAAACGCACGAACTGCTCGGGCACGGAGCGGTCGTACCCGAACTGCGCGCGTTGCAGCTCGCGCTGGTCGGCGGGCACGGAGGCCTCGTCGAGCGCGCGGAAGAACGGATCACCTGGCGCGAGCCGGATGAGCGTGAAGCAGGTCGCGACGACGAGCAGGACGACGAGCGTCGCCTGCAGCGTGCGGGAGAGGACGGCGCGGCGCACCAGCGCTCAGGGCGCCACGGGGCGCGCGTCGCGCGGGAGTCGCCGGTCCGGTGAGAGCCGCCAGGCGTGCAACGTCCGCCACCAGGCTTCAGGGCGCCAGGCGGGGAGGATGAAACGATCGTGCACTCCGACGACCGGGATCGGCTCGTAGAGCCAGATCGCCGCGACGTCGGCGTTGATCACTTCGTAGGCCTCACGGAAGCGACGGCGCGCTTCGTCGGGGTCCATCGACGCGAGGCCCGCCTCGACCGCGGTGTCGAACGCGCGATCGCTGTAGTTGCCGCTGTTGAGCCTGCCCGCGCCCGGCCGCGAACGGCTGACCCAGGTGCCGCGGATGCCGCGCGGGCTCGGCGTGGTGCCCCAGCCTCCGAACACGAGGTCCCAGTCGCCGGCATCGCGCGCCGCGCCGAACGCCTGCCCTTCGAGCTTGTCGATCGTGAGCGCGACGCCGATGCGCCGCAACTGCTCCTGCACGAGCACCGAGGCGCGCACGCGGTTGGCGCTCGGCGCAGGCACGAGCGCGCGCAGCGCGAGCGTGCGGCCGTCGCGCGTGCGGATGCCGTCGGCGTCGCGGGCGTCCCAACCGAGCGCGTCGAGTTGCGCGTTGGCGGCGGACGTGTCGAACGCCTGCGCCGGCAGCGTGGTGTCGGAGGTGAACTGTGCGCGCGCGAAGGGGCCGAGCACCGGTCGGGCGAGCGAGTCGAGGATCGCACGGCGCACGCCGGCCGCGTCGACGCCGAGTGCGATGGCCCGACGCATCCGCACGTCGAGCAGCAGCGGGTGCGCCCGGGCGGTGTCACGCGGGTCGCGGAAGTTGAAGGCGATGAAGCTGTAGTCGAAGCCGTACGACCGCACGAGTCTCACATGCGGGTACTTGGCCGCTTCCGCGACGTCGGGAGGCGGGAGCACGTCGAAGACGTCGGCCTCTTCGGTCCAGAGCTTCGCGATGGCCGTCGACGGCTGGTCCGAGACGACGAGTGCGATGCGGTCGGGGCCGGGCCGTCCGCGATAGTGGTTCTCCACGGCGGCGAGTTCGAGGCGCACCTTCGGCTCGCGCGCGACGAACCGGAACTGTCCGGAACCGACCGGCGCCTGCGCGAACGCGCTCGACGCGAGCGTGCCGGCGGGGATCGGGTCGACGAGGTGAGACGGAAGCGGATGCACGAGCGAGGCCGTGTACATCTGCTCAGGGGATCGCGCGTGGAAGTGCACCGACACCGTGGAGTCGTCGACGACGTGCATCGAATCGATCTCGGTGAGGTCGGAGAGCAGCGCCGACCCGTTCCGTGGTTCGCGCACCGCGACGAGGCCGGCGATGACATCGGCCGCGACGACGGGCTGGCCGTCGTGCCAACGCGCGTCGGCGTCGAGGGTGAAGGTGATGGTGAGCGAGTCGACGCTCCACCGCCACGACCGGGCCAGACGCGGCGCGAATCCGGCGTCGCCGAAGACGTTGAGGTCGGGACCGATCTCGACGAGCGGATCGAACAGCAGCTCCGAGATCATGCGTCCGACGTTCGTGGTGCGTGTCGGCGGGATCAGGGCGTCGGCGTCGGCGGCGCTCGCGACGATCACGGTGCCGCCGCCAGCGTCGCCGTCGGCGGGGCCGCAGCCGATCAGGAGCGCGAGGGCGAGCGGGGCGACGGTGACAGTGCGGGCGAGACGCATCGGGGCGTGGGCGCGTGGTGGGTACGAGTCAGCGTCGCCAGGTCCAGGAGGGCTGGGCGAACGCAATCACTAGACGCGCGAGGTCGTGCTGAAGTGACGCGGCGGCGGGCGGGGCCTCGCGCTGGACGTCCGGTGCGCGCGCGGAGTCGCGCGCGGACCCGGACCCGGACGCGAACGCCGACCCGACGGCGGTCCCGAGCGCCGCCCCGAGCGCGTCGCGCACCGCGCCGTAGGAGATCTCGCGTCCGAGGATCGCGCCGAGCGTTGCGGCGTCGGCTGTCACGGGCAGGCCGAGCGCTCCGCCGGTGCGAAGGTCCGCGATCATGCGTTGGTCGTCGGCGATGAGGATCGATCCGTGCTGCAACAGGGCGCCCTCCTCGCGCAGTTGCGCCGAGCCGACGAGCTTGAGGCCGTCGACCGTGAGTTCGCCTGCAGCGGGTTCGGCGAAGCAGGCCGCGCCTTCGGGACGCAATGGCCGGCGCGCCGCCGCGGCGACTTGCGCCGTCACGCCCAGCCGCGCGAGGGCGTCGAGCAGGAGCGCGTTGATCGCGGCGTAGCTCTCACCGAGCGACATCGCGTTCGCCGGGGCGGTGACCGAGTAGGTCACCTCGCGATGGTGCAGCAGCGCGCGGCCTCCCGTGGGGCGGCGCACGACGCCGATCCCGCGGGCCTCGATCCGCGCGGGGTCGAAGCGATCACGCGTGCGCTCGTGCCGCCCGAACGAGAGCGTGGGGCGGTCCCATGCGTAGACGCGGAGTATCGCGACGCCGGTGCGGCGCGCCTCCGCCATGAGCGCCGCGTCGGTCGCCATGTTCGTGGCGCCGTCGGCGGCGCCGGAGTCGAGGAACCGCCAGCGCGGTGCGAGGGCGAGCAGCGGAGAGACGGGCATCGCGTGGCGCGCGGCGGACTCAGCGCGTCAGCGCGAAATACACGACGTAGATCCAGCTCAAGATGCCGTGGACGATCGCCCAGAGGATCGAGTGGTTCACGCTCCACGAGATCGCGATCGCGAGAGTGGAACCGAAGCTGACGCCGGCGCGCGTGACCTGAACGCGGGTGGAGGATTCCATGGGGTCGGGGGCTGGAGGAGCAGGACCGGGACGTGTTCAGGGGAATGTACGGCGGCCTCCTGACCTATGTAGGTTTCTCGCACGGAACGCCTCGGCGCGCCGTGCGTTCACATGAATTCCGCACCCAACGCGGGGCCCCGCGCCCCCCTGTGAGGAGTCCCCCCAGTGTCGATCTCCGCTCATCCGCAGCCGGACACCTTCGTCTCCCGTCACATCGGTCCGTCGGCATCCGACGTGACGGAGATGCTGCAGGCCCTCGGCTATCCGTCGCTCGACGCGTTCATCGACGACACGATCCCCGAGAACATCCGCTTCCGTCGCCCGCTCGCGCTCCCGGGAGCCAAGTCGGAGCAGGAGGCGCTCGAAGCGTTCCGCGTCGAGATGAGCGTGAATGAAGTGCGTCGGTCCTTCATCGGCATGGGCTACTACGACACGCACACGCCGGCCGTGGTCCAGCGCAACATCCTCGAGAATCCGGGCTGGTACACGGCGTACACGCCGTATCAGGCCGAGATCGCGCAGGGGCGCCTCGAGGCGCTGCTGAACTACCAGACGATGGTGAGCGACCTGACCGGCCTCCCGATCGCGAACGCGTCGCTGCTCGACGAGCGCACCGCGGCCGCCGAGGCACTGACGATGGGGCACGGGATAGTCGGCAAGGACGGGCGAGACGTCTTCCTGCTCGCGAGCGACCTGCATCCGCAGACGATCGAGGTGGTGCAGTCGCGCGCCGAGGCGCGCGGCCAGATGGTGAAGGTCGTCGCGCCGGCCGAGATGAAGCCCGACGCGACGACCGCGGGCGTGTTGCTGCAGTACCCGAACACGTTCGGCGCGATCGAGGACTACCGCGCGCTCTGCGAGCGCGTGCACTCCGCCGGCGGACTCGTGATCGTCGCGACGGACCTGCTGGCGCTCACGCTGCTCACGCCGCCGGGCGAGTGGGGCGCGGACGTCGCGGTGGGCAACTCGCAGCGCTTCGGCGTGCCTTACGGGTACGGTGGTCCGCACGCGGCGTTCTTCGCGACGAAGGACGAGTTCAAGCGCCAGATCGCCGGCCGCATCATCGGCGTGTCGCGCGACTCGAGCGGCAAGCCGGCGCTGCGGATGGCGCTGCAGACGCGCGAGCAGCACATCCGCCGCGAGAAGGCGACGTCGAACGTCTGCACCGCGCAGGTGCTCCTCTCGGTGATGGCCGGCATGTACGCGGTCTGGCACGGCCCCGAAGGCCTCAAGCGGATCGCGTCGCGCGTGCACCACCGCGCCGAGGTCTTCGCTGCGGGTCTCCGCAAGCTCGGCATGGCGCCGGCACCCGCGGT
>JAYTNC010000351.1:0-2740 GCA_043748515.1 Gemmatimonadota bacterium
TCCGCGCGCCTCGATCGTGCGCAGGGCGCGCGACGCATCGAGCGGCGTGCGCGAGACCGCGACGATCCGATCGCCGCGCACGGCGATGTCGGCGGCGTAGCGCGCGGCACCGGTGCCGTCGACGACCGTGCCGCCGCGGATGAGCACCGTCCATTCCGGCTGTTGTGCCCGCACAGGCAGTGCAGCGATGACGAGCGTCGCGACGACCAGCGTGAGCGCCCACGAGAACCGGTTCATGCATGCTCCTTGATGATGATGCGGACGCCGGCCTTCGACTTTCATCCTTCGACCTTCGTCTTTCATCTCGGCGCCAGCGCCGCCAGCGCCATCCCCAGGAACTCATCGATCGCCCCGTTCTCGATCCAGCGCACCACGATCACCAGGTCCTGCTCCGGCGCCACGAACACGAGATTCGTCCCGTTGCCCACGTGTCCGAACGCGCTCGCCGGGGCGCTCGGCATCCACTTCCGGTCGGTGTTGAGGAACCAGTTCATGTAACCGTACGTCGGCTGCGGCACGGTGGGGGTGAGCGAGAGCTTCACCCATTCGTCGGAGAGGACGCGCTGTGTGCCCCAGACGCCGCGACGCTGCGTGAGCAGTCCGAAGCGCGCCATGTCCCAGGCGTTGATGAACATCCCGCCGCCCCAGTGCCCGCCGCCGCTCACGACCTGCACCGGCCGGCCGTCGAGCGTGATCCATGCGTTGTCGTAGCCGTACCAGCGCCACGAACTCGACGCACCGATCGGACCCATCACGTATTCCTGCAACACCTCGGGCAACGGACGACGCCAGAGATTGGTCGCGGCGAGCGCGAGCACGTTCACCCGCACGTCGTTGTACTCGTACGCGGTGCCGGGCGCCTTCCGCGCGCGCGTCGTCCAGGTGGACGCGTCCTGCGCGGGGCGGTCGGCCCACTCGGGCTTGCCCCAGAGCGCGCCTTCCCAGTCGCTCGTCTGCCGCAGCAAGTCGTCCCACGTGATCGTGCGGTTGTGCGGCGTGCCCCACGGGTCGAGGAACATCGGTTCGCGATAGCTCGCCCCCGGCTCGCTCGGCGCGCTGATGCGCAGCGCGTACGTCGGCGCCTGCGACTTCCAGACGGTGTCGCGCACGCTCGCGATCATCCCGCGGTCGAACGCGAGGCCGACGGTCGCCGAGAGGAGGCTCTTGGTCACGCTGTGCGTCATGTCGACGCGATCGGGCTCACCCCAGCTCGCGACCACGTAGCCGCCGCGCAGGATCACGCCACTCGGCTCACCACGCGGTTTGAACGGGCCGATCCCCTGCCCGAACGGCTCGCGGCCGAAGGAGCGGTAGTGGCTCTCCTCCATGTCGCGCGGCGCCTTGGCATCACGCGATATCGCGAATGCGATCGCGTCGGCGAGCTTCGCGCTGTCGATGCCCGCGGCGGCGGGAGCGCGGTGCTCCCAGGTGGCACCGGGGACGTACGGGACCGGCGCCGGTCGGTTGCGAGTGCCCTGCGCGAATGCAGGGGCAGCGGCGAGCGCCGCGAGGAGGAGTGCGCGGAATGGATTCATTCGTATGGTCGGCACGGCGATGTGAGATGTGAGAGCTGGAAGGAGGATGACGCAGGCCGTTCGTCTTCCATCCTTCATCCTTCAACCTTCATCCTCGACTGCAGTCTCGCCCGTCTCCGCTTCAGCAGATAGGGCAGCACCCAGAGATATAGCCCCGTCATCCACAGCACGAACAGCACGACACCAGACGGCAGGAAGATCCCGAGCTTCGCCACGTCGCCGAAGAACGAGCCATCGTGCAGCGACTCGATCAGGTCCGACCGTCGGTACGCCACCTGCAGCACCGCCCCGTCGGCGAGCGCGAGTTGCGCTTCCCAGTGCGACTTGGTGATCACCTTGAGAATCCCCTTCCCCGGTCGCACGTCGAGCCGGTCGATGTCGGCCCACGACTGCACTCCCGCCTCGGGCATCGCCTTGGCGGCGGCGAGGATGACGTCCCAGCTCATCCCGGGCACCGGCACGGTCGTGCGCGTCTCATGCGGCTGCACCCAGGGGACCTGCTTCTTCACCTGCAGCAGGATCCCGGACGCGATCACGAGCATGAGGGGCAGGCCGATGCCGATGGCGCCCCAGCGGTGCAGACGTCGGGAAAGGAAGGACAGGGTCATGGAACGGGTACGATTGAGAGGCGCGGGACGTTGCGCGGACCACCGGAAGATGGCTCATTCCACCTAACGACAGAACGCCCCGGAGCGTAGTCGGAACGCACCCCACCAGAGGAGTCGCTCGAATGTCCCCAGTCGTCCGCCGCGCGCGGGCCGCCGTTCTCGCGGTCGCCGCGTCCTTCGTCGCCCTTCCTGCGCTCCATGCGCAGCAGCTCCCCGACTCCGCGCGCCTCGAGCGCCTCAAGGTCGAGGCCCTCACCAAGGTCGAGGGCCGGGCCAAGATGGTGCAGGAGATCGTCGACATGCTCTTCTCCTTCTCCGAACTCGGCATGCAGGAGTTCGAGACGCAGAAGTACCTGACCGGCCTCCTCGAGAAGGAGGGCTTCAAGGTCGAGCGCGGCTACGCCGGCATGCCGAGCGCCTGGATCGCGCGCTGGGTGAGCCCCGCGGGCGCCAAGCCCGTCGTCACGCTCGGCTCCGACGTCGACGGCATCCCCCAGGCGAGCAACAAGCCCGCATTCGCGTTCCGCGAGCCGCAGGTCGCAGGCGCGCCGGGTCACGGCGAAGGGCACAACTCGGGGCAGGCGGTCAACATCGTCG
>JAYTNC010000352.1:0-4115 GCA_043748515.1 Gemmatimonadota bacterium
GGCCGACATGGTCGGGTACCTCCGAGCCAACGGATTCGACGGCGACGCCGCGTGTCGCCGGGCGGGGCTCGACCCGGCCGATCTCGCGACCCGCACGACACGTATCCCAGGTGCGACGATGGCCGCGCTCTCGCGCGAGGCCATTGCCGCGGCGAGGTGCCCGTCTGATCCGACTGCTCAACGATGGATTGGCCCTCGAGATCAGGCGCGAGCGCCTCGGCACCCGGTGCGTGCTGACCGTGCTCTCCACCCGTGACGAGTTCCTGCAGAACGACCCTCGACAGGTGGTGGAGACGATCCTCGTTGGTATCGTGCACCAGCTGCGAATGCTCACGCAACGACCCCTGCTGCCGATGTCGATCACGATGCGCCACGCGCGGCCGGCGACCGGTGCCGCCGAACACGAGCGGCTCTTCATGGTGAAGCCGCGGTTCGGAGCCAACGCGGACGAAGTGGTCATCGCGAACGCGGACCCCGACCTCCCGCTCCGGTCGGCGAACCCCGCCCTGCTCGCATCGTTCGAGACCCTCGCTGCGGCTGCGCTCGCCGCACTCGGCGCACGCGACGCGGTGGCCGCACGGGCATCGGCGGAGATCGGCGCCGCACTCAAGGGCGAGGCGCCCACGGTCGACTTCGTGGCTCGCGCACTGGCGATGAGTGCGCGCAAGCTGCAGCGCTGCCTCGCGGGGGAAGGCACTTCAGTCCAGGAGCTGCTCGACATCGTGCGGCGCGAGCTTGCGATCCGGCACCTGGCAGATCCCAACGCGACGGTGGCGAAGGTGGCGTGGCTCGTGGGATTCTCGGAGCCGAGCGCGTTCCATCGGGCCTTCCGCCGATGGACGGGGCAGTCGCCGCGCGCGGCGGCATAGGAGCGTGGTCGCGCACGCTACACCGTGACGCGCGCAACGACGCGTCGCACGACGGGTGCGACCACGGCGACCGTGGGGAACGCGACGGGCCAGGTGGTCAGGCAACTGCGGAGCCAGGCGGCCGGCAGTCCCGCGTGCCAGCCTTGATTGGTGACGAGCACGAACGCCGATACGATCGCGACCATGATCGCGGAGAGCAGGGCGCTGAAGAGGAGCGGGGCGAAGCGGGTTGGGATGTGCATGTCGATCTCCGTTAGTTGGGAAGGAACAGCAGGGTGATCCATCCGGCGACGTAGAGTCCTGCGCCGTAGATCAGGTGAGTGATGAGGCTCTGCAATCGCGCGGCGGTCGGATCGGGAGTCCGCGAGGCCGCGATGCCCGCGCCCATTCCGGGCTGCATGAGGAGCAGGGGCGCCAGCAGGGTGAGGAGGCCGACGAGCAGCGCGAGGCCGAGCGTGGGACGTGCGAGCCAGTCGGGGCCGCCGAACCACACGAGGAGCGTCGCGAACGCGACTCCGATGAGGTAGTGTGCGCTCCATCCGATCACGTGCTC
The DNA here is from genome assembly GCA_043748515.1 of Gemmatimonadota bacterium. GTDB lineage: Bacteria > Gemmatimonadota > Gemmatimonadetes > Gemmatimonadales > Gemmatimonadaceae > Pseudogemmatithrix. The sequence goes on from JAYTNC010000352.1 coordinate 1,423, forward strand.
GCCGTGCAGCGACGGCGAAGCGGCGATCGACGCATGACGGAATCGTCCGCGGGGCATGTAGGCGAACCAACGGCCGATGAGCCTGTAGTCGGCGCGCCGGAAGCCGAACAGCGGTTCGCGGACGACTCCCCAGATGTCCATCATGCCGGTGGCGATGACGCCGATGGCGACGGTGCGAAGCAGCAGGGTCACGAGGTCCTCCGTAAGTGTGCGGTGTGCTGACTACGGACGCAGTGTACGCGTTGAAGTCGACTTGAGGTCAAGGGGGCAGGATGGATATCGCTGAGGTCGCGAAGCGGTCGGGAGTCCCGGCGTCGGCGCTGCGCTATTACGAGACTCGAGGCCTGATCCGGTCGATCGGTCGCGTCGGGGCGCGCCGCAGCTTCGCGCCGGACGTGCTCGAGCGGCTCGCGTTCATCGCGCTCGGGCGCGCCGCGGGCCTCTTGTTGGATGAGATCGGTCGGATGCTGCCGCCCGACGGAAAGTTGCGGATCGATCGCGACATGCTCGCGACGCGCGCGGACCACCTCGATGCGCGGATCCGCCAGCTCACGACGATGCGGGACGGATTGCGGCATGCTGCAGCGTGCCAAGCGGCCGATCACCTGGTGTGCCCGCGATTCCAGCGGCTCCTCCACGCAGCGGCGACGAGGGGCGAGCGGAAGAGAGGTCGCTTCGCTCTTTCGGGCAGCGAAGCGGGCGATCACACCACAACCAAACGTCATGCAGACTGAACTCGATTCGAACCCACCGGCAGTGTCCGCCTTCTCCGCCGTGCGCGCCGCTCGCGTCTTCACGTTCTGTGCCGTGGGCGTGATCGCATTCCAGCTGGCCCTCGTCGGCGGTGCGCCGTGGGGGGCGCTCACGCAGGGCGGCGGTGCGCCGGGGGCGCTCTCGGCGCAGGCCCGAGCCGTGGCCGCCGTCTCCGCCGCGCTGCTCTTCGGCATGGCGCTCATCGTGAGGGCGCGGGCCGGGCTGCTCGCGGCGCCGTGGGCGACTCGCCTCGCCCGGCTCGTGTGGCTGGTGGTGGCGTACTGCGGACTTGGCGTGCTCGTCAACGCGGCGACGCCGAGCGCTGCCGAGCGTCAGCTCTGGCTTCCGGTCGTGCTCGTCATGCTCGCGTGCAGTCTGCGCGTCGCTCGCTCGGCCGCGCCTACGGTCTCACGCGGCACCAACGCACATTCCAACGGGAGCGACTGAATGAGCCGTACGATCAAGATCGCCGCTGTTCAAGCGTGTCCCGTCTATCTCGATCGCGACGCCACGATCGCCAAGGCCTGCCGTCTGATCGCGGAGGTCGGTGCCGCCGGCGCCGAGCTGGCGGTGTTCCCCGAGGCCTTCGTCCCGGGCTATCCGCTCTGGGTCTGGTTCATCCCCGCGGGTCATACACACCCGCTGCGCGAGTTGTACGCCGAACTCGTGGCGAACGCGGTGACGGTCCCCAGCGACGCGACCGACCGACTCTGCAGGGCGGCCAAGCAGGCCGGCGTCGCCGTGGCGATCGGGATCAACGAGGTGAACGCCGAGGGGAGCGGAACGACGATCTACAACACACTGCTGTACATCGGGCCCGATGGAGAGATCCTGGGCAAGCATCGCAAGGTGATGCCCACCGGTGGCGAACGGCTCGTGTGGGCGCTGGGAGACGGCAGCGACCTCGAGGTGTACGACCTGCCCTTCGGCCGCGTGGGTGGCCTGCTCTGCTGGGAGAACTACATGCCGCTGGCGCGTTACGCGATGTCGGCGTGGGGCACGGAGATCTTCGTCGCGCCCACATGGGACCGAGGTGAGCCCTGGCTCTCGACCATGCGCCATGTGGCGAAGGAAGGGCGCTGCTACGTGGTCAGTTGCTGCACGCCGATGCAAAAGAACGACATTCCCGATCGATTCACGTTCAAGGAGAAGTATCTCGGGGCCGTCGACGGATGGATCAATCCCGGCGGGAGCGTGATCGTGGATCCGGATGGCAAGATCGTGGCGGGGCCCGCGAACGAGGAGGAGACCATCCTCTATGTCGAGCTGGATCGAGCGAAGATCACCGGTCCGAGGTGGCAACTCGATGTCGCCGGTCATTACGCACGTCCCGACATCTTCGAGCTGATCGTGCATCGCAAGCCGAAGCCGTTGCTCACCGACTCGGTCGATCGGGTCGCGCGCGACTCCGACCGCACGGGGATCGAGTGACTCCGCGGACGCCAGCTGACGAGCCGATGAAGCGGCACCGGCGGATCCTGCAAGAATGTCGTGAAGCTCACCTTCGCCAAGGGCGCGTCACATGAAGGAGAAGCAGTCGCAGAACAGGCGATCCTAAGGGATTCCCCCATGCAGTCGACCTTGCGGTAACCCGGCGCACCAGACAAGGGTTCAGGGACCAGCCAGGGTGTCAGAGTGAAAAACCGAATGGGAGCGATGATGCACCGTAAGGCCGATCGTGCGCGACGGCTCGAGCACCGATGTGCGCTCCTGCTGCTCCTCGCCCTCGTCGGATGCGCCAGCGATGGAGCGACCGGCGGCGGCACTCCCGTACCGCCGACCGTGACGTCGATGAGTCCGGCGAGCGGGGCCATCGGAGTTGCCGTCTCGTCGCCGATCACCGCGACCTTCAGCGAGTCGATGACGGCGGCGACGCTCACCACGGCCACCTTCCGGCTGAGCGGTGGCGTGACCGGCGTCGTGACCTTCGGCGGTCGGAC
>JAYTNC010000353.1:0-3527 GCA_043748515.1 Gemmatimonadota bacterium
CGGCCGGCCTGGCTTCGCTGAGTCAGGTCCCGCGCGGCTTCACGCGCCGCGTCGCCGTGGCGGTGAGCGGGTCATCAGGCCAATGATGCCGCGGATACCGCCCCTTCAGGTCGCGGCGCACTTCGAAGTAGCCGCTGCGCCAGAAGCTCGCGAGGTCGCGCGTGACCTGCACCGGACGGCTCGCCGGTGAGAGCAGGTGGATCGTGAGCGGCACGCGTCCCTCGCCCACGCGCGGCGTCTCGACGAGTCCGAACACCTCCTGCAGCCGCACCGCGAGCACCGGCGCCGTCGCATCGGAATAGTCGATCGGGATGCGTGAACCGCTCGGCACCTCGAAGTGCGTCGGGGCGAGCGTGTCGAGCCGCGCGCGTTCCTTCCAGCCGAGCGACTCGAGCAGCGCCGCGCCGAGGTCCACTCGCGCCACGTCGCTCCAGCGCTTCGCCGCGCCGAGTGCGGGTCGCAGCCAGTCGTCGAGGCGGACTTCGAGCGCCGCATCGTGCACGTCGGCGTACGCGTCGGGCGCGATCATGTGCGCGAAGGCGAGTCGCGCGCGCAGCGCGGCGGCCCCGGTCGACCACGGCAGTTGCGCGACACCCGCCGCGCGCACGGCGCCAAGCAATGCGTCGGTGATCTCGCCCTGGTCGACGTCGCGCGGCACGCGCTCCCGCAGCACGATCGCGCCGGCGCGTTCGCGCTCCACGGCCCGCACCGCCTCGGTGCGCGCGTCCCACGCGACCTCGCGCTCGACGGTCACCGCGTCGCCGAGCGCGGCGCGCACCTCCTCTTCGTCGAGCGGCGCCGCGAGCCAGATCCGGCTCTCCGCCGGGTCGCCGTCGAGGTCCGCGACCGCGAGGAAGGTCTCACGCGCGAGCGGCCCCGCGATCTCCAGCCGCGCGCCGCGCCCGTTGCGCAGCAGGTAGCGCGGCGCCTCTCCGCTGCGCCGCATCGCGATCCGGTCGGGATACGCGAGCGCGACGAGCGCACCGGCGCGCGCCGCGTCCTCGTCCGTATCGCGCGCGCGCGCGCCGAGTGAACGCCGCAGCGCGCGCGCTTCCTGCCGCACGCGTTCGACGCGCCCGCGATCCACCTCCACGCCGCGCGTCCGGTCGCGCAGCGCGTCGACGCGCGTGCGAATGTCGGCGTCGTGCGCCGCCGACTCGCGCCGCAGGATGTCGCGTTCGGCGAGCAATGCGGCGAGCTCGCAGGCGAGCGTCGCCGCGCCGCGCGCCGCTCCCACCAGCACGAGATGCGCGAGCCGCGGTGCGATCCCAAGCGCGGCCATCGCGCGGCCGTGCGCGGTCACGCGCCCGGTGCGGTCGAGCGCGCCGAGATCGGTGAGCAGCGCGCGCCCCTGCGCGAGCGCGCCGGCGGGGGGACGGTCGAGCCAGCGCAGTGCCGCCGCATCGGCCACGCCCGCGCACGCGAGTTCCAGTGCGAGCGGCGCGAGGTCGGCTTCGAGCATCTCGGGCACGGCGCGCGCCGGCAGCGACGCGTGCTCGCCTTCGCTCCAGAGGCGCACGCAGAGGCCCGCTGCGACGCGACCGGCACGGCCGCGCCGCTGGTCGGCCGAGGCCTGCGACACGCGCGTCGTCTCGAGCCGCGTCATCCCGCTGCGCGGCGAGAAGCGCGGGACGCGCGCGAGTCCCGAGTCGATCACCACGCGCACGGCCTCGAGCGTCACCGACGACTCCGCGATCGCCGTCGACAGCACGACGCGCCGGCGATCACCGCGGCGCCGCAACACCTGATCCTGCTCCGGCAGGGTCAGCCCGCCGTGCAGCAACAGCACCTCGGCGTCGCCGAGCGATCCGCTCTCCATGAGGTTGCGCCGCACGCGGTCGATCTCGGCGATGCCGGGGAGGAATACGAGCACGTCGCCGTCGGTGGAGGGCCAGACCTCGCGCACCACATTCGCCACCGTGAGCGCGACGGGAACGCCCTCGCGAGGCGCGCGCCATCGGGTCTCGACGGGGAAGCTCCGCCCTTCGCTCACAATCACGCGCGCGCCGTCGAGCAGCGACGCGACGGGCGCCGCCTCGAGCGTCGCCGACATCACCACGATGCGCAGGTCGGGTCGGAGCACGGCTCGCGATTCGAGCGTGAGCGCGAGCCCGAGGTCGGCGGTGAGATGTCGCTCATGGAACTCGTCGAACAGCACCGCCGCGATCCCCTCGAGCCCCGCGTCGTCCTGCACCATCCGCGTGAGGATGCCCTCGGTCACGACCTCGATGCGTGTGCGTGGCCCGACGCGTGACTCGTGCCGCACGCGGTAGCCCACCGTCGCGCCTGGCTCCTCGCCGAGCAGCCGCGCCATCTGCGTCGCGGCAGCGCGCGCGGCGATCCGTCGCGGCTCGAGCACGAGGATCCGCTTCCCGGTGGCCCAGTGCTCGTCGAGCAGCGCGAGCGGGAGCCGCGTGGTCTTCCCTGCGCCCGGCGGCGCGACGAGCACCGCGCTCGTCGCCTCGCGCAGTGCGGCCAGCACGTCCGGCAGCACCGCGTCGATCGGGAGTGGTGGAGCGCCGCGGAGCGTGGGCACGGGAGGGGCAGGGGGTGGGCGTACCAATCGTACCGTCGCTCGGATAACTTAGGCCACCCGCATGAACGAACCTACCCTGCCCGATACCACCGCCTCCGGCCCGCGCGACCGCATCTTCTGGTCGCTCGTGCTCGCCGTGGCCATCGCCGACATCGTCAGCAAGCGCTGGGCCGAGCGCGCCCTCGGGCTTCATATCCCGCAGGACGTCTTCGCGCCCTGGCTCCGCTGGACGCTCACGTACAACACGGGCGCCGCGATGAACCTCTCGCTCGGCGGCGCGTCGCGCCTCGTCTTCAGCCTGATCGCGCTCGGCATGATCGTCTATCTGTTCCAGCTCTACCGGCAGACCTCGCCCGCATCGCGCGCCACACCGGCGGCGCTCGCGCTGATCGCGGCGGGCGCCTTCGGCAACCTCGTCGATCGCCTGCGGCACACCAAGGGCGTCGTCGATTTCATCGACGTCGGCACAGCGGATTGGCGGTTCTGGACGTTCAATGTCGCCGACATGGGCGTCACCACCGGCGCCATCCTCCTCGCGCTGCTGCTCTGGCGCGAGGTCGAACAGCCCGAGAGAGTTGAAGCACCCGTCACCCCAGCCCCGAGCCCGTCCGATGACCCAGCGTCGTGAGTTCCTCCGCCAGGCCTCCCTCGTAGCCGCCGGCACCGTCGCCGCTGGTGCTGTCACCGGTGCCGTCGCCGGTTCTCTCGAGGCGCAGTCCGCCCCGCAGGCGCAGGAGGGCTACGACATGTCGTGGGGGGCCAAGGTGACGGGCAAGTACCGCATCGCGTTCGACGCGCCCGAGGTGAAGGACGGCGTCTCGCTGCATCAGGTGCGCTCGTTCCTCGCCGGCTACGGCACGGTCTACAACATGCAGGACGCCGACCTCTCCGCCGTGCTGGTCATCCGCCACGCAGCGGTCCCGATGGTCCTCGGCGACGCGCTCTGGGCCGACGGCGCCTTCGGCGAGAAGGAGAAGCTGAAGGACCCGTC
>JAYTNC010000354.1:0-1536 GCA_043748515.1 Gemmatimonadota bacterium
CCGGGGGTGTCGGCGAACAGCAGGTCCTGGCCCCACTTGACCGGCGGGCCGGTGAGTTCGCCGGACCGCGCGTCGAAGCGCGCCAGGTACCAGGTCACGCTCGACCGGAACAGCAGCGCGTCCGACGAGAGCCAGAGCGGTTCGATGCCGATCGACGACACCTGGAGCCGCTCCGAGGCGAGCGGGTACGCGCTCACGCGCAGTCCACCGGCGGTCGCCGCGTGATACGCGATGCGCTTCCCACCGGGCGCCACGGTCGCGAACAACGCGTCGGCGAAGATCGTGTCGACCCGCACCGGGCGCGTCACGATGTCGATCCGGTACGCGGCCGACGTCTCACCGTCGCGAGTGAGGATCGTGTGGTCGTCGGCGAAGTCGAACACGTCGTGCACGGCGTCGGCGCGCGGCCCGCTCATGAGCGTGTCGGGTGCGCTCGAGGAGGTCGGCGACCCGTACAGCAGCACGGCACCTGTGTGGTCCTCCACACGCACGGCGATCTTGTCGCCCGCCGGGTTCCAGAGCGAGAACCGGATGTTGTCCGCGCGCAGCCACGTTTGGATCTGCCCGGTGAGCAGGTCGTAGATGCGCAGTTCCTGGCCCTCGTGCGTCGCGACGACCGCAGCGAGGCGGCGGCGATCGCGATTGAGGTCGAAGCGCAGGAACTTCGCCGGCTCGAGCGGCAGCGGGACGGGCGCCGCACCCGGACGCAGCACGACCATGCGTGAACCGACGTCGCCGCTCGAAGGGACATAGCCGAGCAGTCCGCTGGTCGTGAGATCGTACTGCGCCCCGCCGAGCGCATCGCGGTTGATCCCGGTGACGAGCGAGACCGAGCGGCCGAGCAAGTGCTCGCGACGGTCGTACGGCGCCGCGCGAAGGTCGCCGTCGAGCGAGAGGTACAGCATGTACGCCCCGTCGACGAGCCGGAACGACACGCCCGAGACCGGCGCGCCCGGAGTGCCATCCTTGGCGCGGGTCCGGATGCTCTGCGACACCCCGGTCTTCGGGTCCACGAGGACCGCGGTCTCGTTGAAGCTGCAGAGCAGCGCCTGATCGTCCGCCAGCCACTGTCCGTAAACGCAGCGCGACGCGCGTGGGAGCGTGCGATCCTCGACGACGCCGACCTCGGGATCGATCCAGACGAATCGGAATCCGCCGCCGTTGATCGCGAAGAGCCGCGTGGGCGACACCCACTGCAGCGTGACCGGCGCGTCGTCGTCCATCAGGCGCCGCGGCTCGCCGCCGATTATCGGGGCGATCATGGTGCGGTCGCCCGAGATGAACGCGACGCGCTGTCCGTCGGGCGAGACGCGGGGGGCCGAACCGCCGTTCGTCCCGGGGATCGCCCGGGCGGACGCGTCGACGAGGCTGCGGTACCAGAGCTGCGACGAATCGCCGCGCTGCACGGAATACACGAAGAAGCTGCCGTCGGGTGCGATCGAGAGATTGCTCTTCGTCGCGCCGAATCCCGTCGCGGCGATCGAACCCTGGCGCGACATCGGCGCGCTGTCGGGCAGCGCCGCGTCGAAGATCGCG
>JAYTNC010000355.1:0-2007 GCA_043748515.1 Gemmatimonadota bacterium
CCGGTCCACGCCGCCCGAGAATGCGTCGGCGATCTCCACCGAGGCGCCGAGATCCACGAAGCTGCTCACGGCCAGCAGCGCGCTGTCGGGGAAGATCTCGCCGCTGGGGCTCGGCGGCCGCCTGACCGGCACATAGATCGTCGTGTCGGAGTCGCTCCACGCGATCCGCCCGACCGTCACCTTCACCTTTTCCTGGATGGTGAACGTGCCGCCGTTGAACACGGCCTGGCCCAGCCGGATCTCGCCCTCGGAGGTGAAGCCGAGGTTCGTGAACGCGAGGCTGCCGCTCGCCCCGTCGAGTTTGAGGCCGAGGCCGCCGTTCACCGCGAGCGCCCAGCCCGTGGGTGTCTCCGTGGAGGTGATCGCGCTGAACGTGACCTTCACCGGATCGAGATCGATCGTGATCGGGTTCGGCATGGCGAGGCCGCCGAACGTCACGTCCCCCGAGACCGCCACGCGCAGCCCCGGCGTGACCGTCGCGCCGTTCACCGCACCGAAGCGCAGCAGGTTCGACTGCTTGTTCTGCACGTAGATGTCCGCGACCACCGACACGGCGGTGTTGTCCGCGTTGGCCACGTCGATCGCGACATCGAGATGCCGCAGATGGAACGTGGCGACGCCGATGTCGAGCTTGGTCTGTGCCGTCGCGAGCCCCTCGGACTCGCTGATGATCACGATCTTCCCGCCGCCGCTCACGCGGCCGTCGGGCATGATCCGCACGAGCAACTCCTGCGGCGCGCCCTGCGTGAACGGCGCGGGCAGCTTCACGTCGCCCACGAGTTCGAGCGCGCCGTTCGTGATACGCGCGCTCGCGAGCCGCGCGTAGTTCGGGATGATGACGATCGGCCTGCTGATGAAGTTCGCGCCCTGGATCGAGAACGCGCCGTCGGTGCCGAACCGCAGCCCGATGAACCGGGTCGTGTTCTGCAGCAACGTCACGTAGCCCGAGAGCGTGAAGCGGAACACGCCCTGGTCCATTTGGATTCCGATCGCCGGCGCCACCTGCGTCACGCCCACCACGGAATCGCGCAACGCGAACCGCGCGCCGAACAGGTCGAACTCCTTGGTGTTCGCCGGCGCGGTGATCGACACGTTCGGGATGCTGATGCCCGCCGTGCCGATCTTCATGCCCTCGACGCCGAGCGAGAAACCGGGCGCGATCGTGGGCAGCCGAAGCGATCCGCCGAGCGTGAGCGCGAACTCGGTCGCGGTCGCCGAGATCACCAGCGCCGGCTGCCCCGCTCCGCCCTCGAGCGTCAGCGACGCCACGCCGATCGGGATCGGCGTGGCGGCGTCGCTCACGTCGGCGGTGCCGCGGAAGCCCTGGTTGTCGATCGTCGCCGCGAGCGCGATCGAACGCGGATTGCCGTTCGGCATCTTGAAGAGCGACGAGCGCAATCCGCCCGAGATCCGCACGCGCGTGTTCGCCGCATCGATCGTCAGCTCGGCGCCGGTGAACGCGATCGAGAGCGTGTCGCCCAACAACGCCTTCTGCACGATCGGCACCGCGGAGGGGTCGTACACCTCGGAGTAGTTGCCGAGCTCGATCACGCCGGTGAGGCCGGTGGCGCTGACTTCCATGTCGCGGAACTCGAGCGCGACGTCCGAGAGCGGTCCTGGCAGCTTGGCGCGCGCGCCGGCCTTGAGCCGGAAGCCGCCGGTGTCCGCCCGGAACCCGATCTGCGTGATCGAGATCGGCATCCCCTCGAGCGCGAACAGCACCTCCCCTGGCGGCGACTGCAGCATCAGCTCGCCCGAGACCGGCCGCATGGTGCGCGTGTTGAGCACGAGGTCGAACGCCGCCTGCACCTTCGGCACCGGACCGCCGTTCGCGAGGCCCGGGATGCCCACCTCGACCTTTTGATTCGGGAAGGTCCGCAGGCGCACGGTCTCCGCGCCGAAGACGGTCTCGACCAGTAACTGCGTCGTGTCCGAGGGGTTCCGCAGCTGGATGTACGCGACGTCCGTTGCGGGAATGCCGAGCCGCGCCGGGATCGGCAACACCGC
>JAYTNC010000356.1:0-2782 GCA_043748515.1 Gemmatimonadota bacterium
CCGACGTCGACATTCACCCCGAGGTAGTCCGGGCCGCGCTCGTAGACGAGTGACGGTCGCCGCAACACGCGCATGATGGCGGGGGCCGAGTCGCCGGGCGTCATGGGGAAGCGCAACGAGAGCGGCGGGACATCGGCCGCGAGTTTCGTCGTCTGCGCGATGACCATCGTGTCGCCCTGGAGCTGAGCGAGCGTGATCTCGAAGCGCACGTCGAGGACACCGCTGGAGAAAAGCGACGGATAAAGCCATTCCCGAGCCGGGAGCGCGAGCAGGACGGCACCGACGACGGGCGCGCCTGCGGAATCGCTGGCGAAGACCGGGGCGACGGCGCCGTACTCGGGAGATCCGTAGATCGCGAGATGGAGCGGCACGAACTGCGGGCGGCGCTCGCGCATCGCCGCGGCCAGCGTGGCGATGGTCTCGGCGGAGAGGTCGTCTGGTTGGAGGGCGATCACCGGCCGGGAGGCCGTGTCGAAGATGACGATGTTGCGGTAACCGTATGCGCCGGCCGTGAGCCGCATCTTCGGCATCAGTTCCCGACGCAGTCGCGCGTCGACGGCCGCGCTGTTGCCACCCGCCGCGAGGCGCTGTGCTTCGCGATCGGACGCGATGACCAGCGCGTCGGCTCTCCGTTCCGCCACGTGGTGTGCGATCTCTCGGCTGCGTGAGCGTGCGGTGGAGAGCAGGAGCGCGCGCGCGTCGTCACGCACGCCGGCGGCGAAGCTCGAGTAGACGAGCGCGCCGACCGCGACGAGCACGACGAACAGGGCGCCGATCGCGATCATGGCGCCGACGTGCCAGCGAGGCGGCTGCTCCGGGAAGCGCTCCGGGGCCAAGAGGATTCGCGCCGTGCTCATCAGGGAAGCCTGCCCGCCGCGGACGGTGGTGGCAAGTAGAGCCCGTACAAGGGTTTGGCGTCCCTGGGAGGGGTTGGCTTGGGCTGGGGGCCCGGCTAATATTACGACTTCGGCCAGGTAGCTCAGTTGGTAGAGCAGCGGACTGAAAATCCGCGTGTCGCCGGTTCGATTCCGGCCCTGGCCACTCCGATGGACCCGACGCGCCCGGTCACGAGACCGGGCGTGTTGTCGTTCCGGTGCTCGGGTCCGGGTCCGGGTCAACCAACGGACGGTGCTTCCCGTAACCAGCCGATGCGCCACTCATTCGCTTCCACCCTGTTCGCGCTCTGCCTCGCCGGCGCGACCCCGCTCGCCGCCCAAGGGACTGCGTCCCCGGACACTGCCGGGTACGTCGACCCCGAACTCGCCCCGCGGCCGACCCACCGTCCCACGCGCGTGCGCACTGCCCCGGTGATCGATGGGCGGCTGGCCGATGCGGTCTGGGCGGAGGCGGCGATACTGACCGATTTCACGCAGCAACTGCCGCGGACGGGATACCCCGCCACCTTCCGCACGCGGGTCCGGATCCTCTACGACCAGGACCACCTGTACATCGGGGCGGAGAACCTCGATCCGGAACCCACTCGTGCGATCACCGCGGGACTCGAGCGCGACTTCCCGAGCGGGGACAGCGACATCTTCGGTCTGATCCTCGACACCTTCCTCGACCGGCGCAACGCGTTCCTGTTCCTGGTGAATCCGCACGGCGCGATCCGGGACGAGCAGGTGTTCAACGACTCGCGCACGGTGGTGGACGCCTGGGAGGGGATCATCACGGCGCGAACGTCGATGACCGACTCGTCGTGGATCGCCGAGATCGCGATCCCGCTGCGCACGCTGCGGTTCGACGGGTCCAAGCCGGTGCAGGACTGGGGGGCGAACTTCATCCGCCGCGTGCGGCGCGTGAACGAGTCGAGTTACTGGGCGCCGCTGGAGCGGCAGTACCGCGGGCACCGGATGTCGAAGGCGGGGACGCTCATGGGCTTCGAGGGGCTCGAGCAGGGCCGCAACCTGCAGGTGAAGCCGTACGTGGTGGGCGGCGACTCCCGCGGAGCGCAGGTGCCGTCGGCCGCGGCGGGCACGAGCGCCGACGCCGGGATCGACCTCAAGTACGGCGTGACGCCGGCGATGACGCTCGACCTCACGCTCAACACCGACTTCTCGCAGGTGGAGGTGGACCAGGAGCAGGTGAACCTCACCCGCTTTTCCCTTTTTTTCCCCGAGCGCCGCGAGTTCTTCATCGAGAACTCCGGCTCGTTCACCTTCGGCGACGTCATCGAACGCGGCTACCGCATGGGCTCGTCGTTGAGTGACTTCACCCTCTTCAACTCGCGGCGCATCGGCCTCACCGCCGATGGACGCGCGATACCGATTGCTGGCGGTGGACGACTCACCGGACGGGTAGCCGGATGGGAAGTGGGACTGCTCAACATGCAGACGCAGCGCTTCGGCGCCACTCCGGCCGAGAACTTCGCCGTGGCGCGAATCAAGCGCAACATTTTCGGCAACTCGGATATCGGCCTCGTCTATCTCAATCGCGAGGGTACCGACAGCAACAGCTACAATCGGAGCTTTGGGCTGGACGCAAACATTCGATTGTTAGGCAATCTGATCATCAATTCCTATCTGGCCGGGAGTGCTGCCAATGGCACCGCCTCGGATGGCACCGCCGGGCGCGTCTCGGTGGCGTACCGCAGCGCCTTCTGGAACAGCTCCGCCATGTACAAGCGGGTGTCCGACGACTTCGATCCCGGCATCGGCTTCGTCCGGCGGCGCGCACTGCAGCAATGGTTCGCGACCACCGGATTTCACGCGCGACCCGGGATCCCCGGTATACAGGAGGTGAACCCCTACGTCGAGGTTGCCTACATCACCGACCTCTCCGG
>JAYTNC010000357.1:0-2532 GCA_043748515.1 Gemmatimonadota bacterium
CGAGGCTCTCGAACAGCTGACCGAACAGCGCGCCCTCATGTGCGATCCCCGGACCTGCGGTGAGACCGGCCAGGAGCGCGCGCTCATCGACGTCGAGCAGCGCGGCGGCGAGCGCGGGGTCCGCCAGATGGTGCTTCGGCAGCAGGCCGAGTCGCCCGAGCCGGTTCCGCGATGGCGACCATCCCGGCACCTCGTCGAGGATCCAGAGCCGCCGGAGCGTTTCGCAGTAGGAGTCCACGGTCGCGCGGGTCGGCGCGCTTCCAGTCCTGCCCGCCGCATCGCGGATCTTCTCGAGCGTCGTCGGCGTCGACGTCGCCGCCGCGAACGCGCCCAGCCACCGGCGCAGCGTGTCGGGTTTGCGGACCACATGTCCCTGCTCGGCGAAATCGCGATCGACCACCCGTTCGACATATCCCGTCAGCTGCGTCTTCGACGCACGCCCCCCGGAAGCGCGGATCCGCGGAAAGCCGGAGCGCATGATCTCGCGTGTGTAGCCCGCGACATTCATCTCGGTGGTTCCCGACACCTTCGGGCGATCGCCGTCGAGCAGCGCGCGCAGGCTCACGGTGGGTGCCCCGAGTCCTCTCTCGGAGAGCGCCATGGGTCGCATCCGCACACTCGGGATCCTGCCGGCGCCGCTGTGCATCGGCGCGTTCGTCGCGACCGCCGACCCTGCGAGCAGAAAATGATTGGGCGTCGCGTCATCATCGACCGCGCGCCGGACCACATCCCAGACCGACGGCGCGTACTGCCACTCGTCGAGCAGGACCGGTGGTGCGGCAGTGAGTATCACCGAAGTGTCCGCGAGGACGAGCGCGCGCTGCCCCGGATCATCGAGGCGGAACGTCGTGCGCGCTCGCCGCGCCGCCGTGGCCGTCTTTCCGACGCCCTTGGGACCCTCGATGACGAGTGCTTGCAGCTGCTCGAGCAGTTCATCGAGCTCGGCGTCGATGATCCTCGATTCGTACGCCGGACTCGGCGAAGGTTTGCTCGTTTTCACGCGACTGGATCGGGAGAGAGTGCGCCGCCGACCTACGACCAGCACCAGGATTCCGGTTTATAATATACATTTAGCCCATACTATACTATACAGATATCCCACGTCAAACTATACATTTTGCCCGCCTTATAATATACACTTAGCCCACTTTATAATACGCACTTAGCCCAAATCGGCGTTGCGCGCCCGCATTTTTGCCGCACGCCGCTGAGTCGAGTGCTTCCCGTCCCGCTCGTGCGCTGGGAAGCTACGATCCTCCCGACGCGTTGGCGCAATGAAAACAGGGCGGGGCGGTCCGAAGGACCGCCCCGCCTCGGTTCATTCGTAACGTCGCCGACCTCAGCACTCGGCGCGCACCGACCGCCGGATCCTCACCTTGGGCATCTCGCGCACCCGAGGGAGCTCTCGCATCGCCTCTTCCATCGGCGCCTTCATGAAGAAGCTCGCCGCCCCGTCCTCCGGAAGATCGCTCGCCTTGCCTGTGGTCACGCGCACCGTCCGCGAACGCCCGCCGCTCACCACCGTGAGCTCGGCCACCTCGCCGGCCTTGAGCTTCGCGATCTCGCGCGAGAGCCGCTCCGAGTGCGCGGAGCCCACCGATTCGTCCTCCGCATCTTCGCGCGACACGCGCAGGCTCACCCCGTTGATCGCCGCGATGCGGTCGCCCTCCACGATCCCCGCCTTTTCGGCCGGGCCGTCGCGCACCACCGACTGCACGAACAGGCCGAGCGTGTCGCGGAGCGAACCCGTGCTCGCGACGGTCACGCCCAGCACCGCGCGGTCGACGTTCTCAGCAGTGAATGTGAACCCGCGCGCTTCCTCGCTCGTGAGTTCCGAGGCCTTCACCGGCGTCACCTTCACAGTGCGCCCCTGCCCGTTCGTGAGCACGCGCAGCTCGATCGTCGCTCCCGGCGTCGTGCGCTGCACCTCGCGCTGCAACCGGCGGGTGAGCACGCCGGCGTAGTCGTCCTCGCTCGCGGTCGACACGCCGATCATGGGGCTGTCGCCCATCATCTGCCCGTCGCGGAGGATGATCACCCGCCGCTCCGCGTCATGGCGCGGAAGGATCCGCACATCCTGCGCCGAGGCCGTGGCGCCCGTCAGACCGGCGGCGATGATCGCGCCGGCAAGATGCGAACGCCGGAAGATCGAACGCAGGAAGATCGAACGCAGGAGACCCGATGCCGTCGATCGCGTTCCGGCCGGCACTGAGCGGCCGAGCCATCCCGCGCGTAGAACCGTGGAGCCGTCTGCTGTGAGGAGTCGCGTGTGCTGTCGCATCTGTGGCATCCTTTGGCGTGCGTTGAGGATCTTCTCGTGCATCCACGGGTCTGCCCATTCCGTCAAACCGGTCCGTCGCAGGGTTTCCCGTCCCCCTTTCGCCCGCCCAAGCTCATGATCCGTCCGACGATCGTTCTCCTCGCCCTCACGGCGAGCCTCGTGCAGGCACAACGCCCCACCGGTCGTCCCGGCACCGCAGCGCCCTCGGGCGCTCGAGGCGCGCAGGGCGGCGAGGCCGCCGACTCCGCCGC
>JAYTNC010000358.1:0-3902 GCA_043748515.1 Gemmatimonadota bacterium
GGGAAGAGGAAGGCGCTCCATCCATCGAGCAGGTCGATCACCGCGAACGCGGCGAACGCGAGCGCGACCACCGTGACGTGCGCGAGGAAGCGGAACTGCCCGAGCACCACACGGCCGGCGATCGCCCAGATGCCCGCCCACGCGATGGTCATCGCCGCACCGACGAGCAGCGCGCCGAAGACGGCCGAGGCGGCGCCCCGTTCGGTGGACTGCAGCCAGGTGTCGATCGCGGCGATCGCGAGCGCGCCCGCGATGATCCCGATGCGTCCATCCGTGCGCTCGTGCCAGCGCGCCGGCGCCTCCGCCCCCGCCGAGGCTGTATGCAACGGGATCGCCGCGGGCACGACGGCCTGCTCGTCGCGGATGCGCAGCGTGGTGCGGCCCAGGGTCACGGTCGTCCCGTGCGTGACGGGCACGCGATCGCGGCGCCCCTCCCAGGTGGTGTCGATCCGGTTCACGCTGCCGAGATCCTCGAGCACGACGGCGCCGTCGGGATCGCGCACGAGGCGTGCGTGATGCGCATCGACGTGCGGGTCGTCGAGCACGAGCCCGTTGTCGAGTGCACGCCCGATGGTCAGCGGCGCATCGCCGAGCCGCACACGCTCGCGCACTTCGCCGGCGCGCCCCGGTCGCAGGACCTCGACGATCAGCGCCATGCGACACGCTCCAGGTAGCGTGAGGTGAGCCGTTCGATGTTCTCCCAACTCGCGCCGGAGAGCGTGAGGGTCGAGATCAGCCCCGCATTCGAGCGGCCGAGGAGCGCGACCTTCAGCACGCCGTCGTAGAGTCCGGGGATCTTCTTGAGTCCGCGGAGGCAGAGCACGGCACGCACCGGCGTGCGCGCCGCCGCGACGTTTCGCGTGGTGCACTTCCACGACGTGACGTGCTTCTCGTCGCCGCCAGGGGTGTCGTCGTAGCCGAAGCGCGCCGAGTAGAGCGTGCCGAACTGCGCCGGGTTGAGCTTCGTGCTCGTGAGCGCGACGTGCACGAGCTCGACCACGCCGGAGCTCTGGTCGTCGGCGATGAAGACGTCGTCGTCAGTGCCGCAGCGGTGCCAGATCTCGGTGTACATCGGCTCGTCGTCGCGCTCGTCGCTGCGTTCGGCGCCGCCCCAGCAGCGGAAGACGGGGGCCGGGTCGGTCATCACGCGGAAGGGACCGAAGTCGACCATGCGCGGCTCGGTCTCGAAGAGCTTCCCGAGGTACGCCTGCTGGTATTCGCGCAGCTGCGCGGCGACCTCGTCGAGGAGCTCCGCCGCCGGCGTGAAGCCCGGCGCCTGCACTCGAGCGAGGAGCGCGGTAGCCTGAGCCTCGGGGACGAGGAACGAGCGCTGCTCGCCCATGGTGGAGACGTTCACGCCGACCACGCGCCCCGCGTTCGTGATGGCGGGACCGCCGCTCATGCCGGGGTTGATCGATCCGGTGAAATGGATCTTGGGGTAGAGCGTGTGCTGCAGGTTCCCGTTGTACGTGCCCTCGACGATGCTGAGCCCGAGGTCGGAGGGGTGACCGAGCGAGTAGAGCCGCTCGCCCTGGCGCAGGGCGACGGTGCCGAGCGTGAAGTGGCCGGCGGCGGGGCGCCCGGTGCGGAGCACCGCGAGGTCGTGGACGACGTCCACGGCGATGACCTCGACCGCGCGCGTCGAGCCGTCGGCCTCGACGATCTCCACGCGATGGTCGTCCCGCTCCTGCACGCGGTCGGAGACGACGTGGTAGTTGGTCAGCATGAGGCCGTCGGCGCTCACGAAGAACCCGGTCCCGATGCTCACCTTCGCATTGGACGAGGTCTCGATGATCTGGATCTTGAGGATCCGGTCGCTGTAGCGCGCGAAGACCGTCGAGGTGGCCTCGCGCGGCTCGTCCTGCGCAGAGGCGAGGGCGGGGAGGGCGAGGATCGCGAGGGCGGCGAAGGCGAGCGCGGGTCGGCGCGCGAGGAGGGGACGCATCGGCGAAAGCTACCGGGCCGCCGCGCCGGGCCGCCACAGGTCTGGCCGCCACAGGTCTGGCCGCCGCAGGTCTGGCCGCCACAGGTCTGGCCGCCGCAGGCTGGCAGAGTCGGTGCACCGCTCGCATGTTTGGCGTTGCACCCGCGCGCCGCGCGCGGCCGCCGCTCCGTCTCCCCCGCCTCCCCTGCCATGGCCGACCAAGCCCTCCGCGCCCGCTCCGTCTCCGAGCTCGTCGACGCCGCCTTCTCGCTGTATCGGCGCGACGCATCATCGTACATCATGGTGACGGCGATCGCGAGCGCGCCCGGCCTGCTCACCCAGCTCCTCATCCAGAGCCCGGCCTTCGCCGCGAGCGGCATCGCGGTCTTCGGCGCCTTCATCGGCTTCGGCGTCTCGATGATCACCTATGCGCTCATGACCGGCGTAGTGACGAAGATGGGCGCCGACGTCTACCTCGGCGGCACGGCCGACGTGGCGGGCGCGGTGCGCGCCGTCCTTCCCAAGACGGGCACGCTGATCGCCGTCGCGATCATGCGCACGATCCTCTACATCCTCGGCATGCTCGCGCTCTTCGTCGGCCTCTTCTATGTGGCCGCGCGGTGGTTCGCGCCCGAAGCGATCGTGGTGCTCGAGGACAAGAACTCGAGCGCGGCCTTCGCGCGCTGCACCGAGCTCTCCGCAGGTCGCAAGATGCACATCTTCCGCGTGCTGATGCTCGGCTACGGCATCTACTTCGTGATGATGATCGGCATCCTCATGCTCGCCGGAGCGGGCGGCAACGAGACGGCGATTCTCTTCGCGCAGTCGATCTTCAACGTGGTCGCGTACCCGATCATCGGCCTCCTGACGATGCTGCTCTATTACGACGCGCGGATCCGGGGCGAGGGCTTCGACGTGGAGCACCTCGCGCGCACCCTCGGCGGAGCGCCCGCGCGATCCTGACCGTCGCCACGTCCTTCCGCCTCGCGCAGGACTCGCTGGGCGGCTGGCCCGCGCAGGCGGTGCGGGACACCGTGCGCGAGATCGTGGGCGACCGGCTGTTCGACCGCGAGCGGCAGCAGACGATCGTCGAACGCGTGTTCGAACAGCTTGGGCGCTGGCTCGGCGCGTTGTTCGACCTGCTGCCCGCGTTCGGCATCGGGAACAAGGCGATCGTCGTGCTCGCGATCGCGGTGCTCGCGCTCGTCGTCGCGCGCATCGTGCTCCGCTCGCGGGCGCAGCGCGAGTTCTGGGCCGGCGACCGGCACGAACCCCGCATCGGTCGGCGCCTCGATCCTTGGCTCGAGGCCGAGCGGCTCGCCGGCGGCGGCGCGTACCTCGAGGCGGCGCACGCGCTCTGCGCCGCCCTGCTCGCCGCGAGCGCGCGCCGCGGCGAGGTCACGCTGCACCCGGCCAAGACGACCGGTGACTACGCGCGCGAACTCCGGCGAAGGGGCGCACCGTCGGAGCGCGACTTCCAGCGGTTCCGCGCGCGGTACGATCGCGTGGTGTACGACGCACAACGCTGCAGCGCCGACGAGTACGCGGCCCTGCTCGTCGACGCGCGTCCGATGCTCGTGAAGGACCGGGCCGCGTGACCACACCCCCGACCACGCCCTCGACCACGCCAGCTCCGCAGGCACCGCGGCCACAACCCTGGTGGGTCCGTCCGTCGATCGTGCTGCCCGGCATCGCCGGTCTCGCGCTCACGGCGGCGCTGCTCTCCCCCGTCACGTCGGGTCCCCGCAGCGGCGATACGCGCCTCTCGACGCTCTCCGCAGACCCGTTGGGCGCGCGGCTCCTGCATGAACTGGCCCAACGGCTCGGCTGGCGCACGGAGCGCCGGCTCATCGGCGGGCTCGAACCGGCACCCGGCACCATCCACGCCGTGCTCGCGCCCGTGGTCCCGCTGCGGACGACCGAGGCGCACGCCCTGCTGGCGCATGTCCGCGCCGGCGGCGCGGCGCTCGTCGTGGTC
>JAYTNC010000359.1:0-7840 GCA_043748515.1 Gemmatimonadota bacterium
CAGGCCGTCGTGGCCCGCGAGCTCACCAAGCAGTACGAGGAGTTCCGTCGCGGAACGGTGCGCGAACTGGCCCGGTATCATGAGGAGCACGAGGTGCGCGGCGAGGTGGTGCTGCTGGTCGCCGGCGCATCGCCCTTTGTGGTGGACGAGGCGAGGCTCCGGGAGAAGGCGGCGGCGCTGCGTGCGGGGGGCATGAGCGCCCGGGACCTGACGCGCGTATTGATGGAGACCGAGCATGCCCCGCGGAACCTTGCCTACCGGATCGCGCACGAGTGACTTCCGAGTGACTCCCCGAGTGACTCCCCGAGTGATGGCCCTGTGATGCGTCGACGCAGTCTGATCGCCCTCGTGGGTCTCGCGACCGGCACGCTCGTGCTCGGCGCTGGGGCGCCGGCGCGCGGTACCCACGCGCCGGCCGCGCCGCGGCTCGCCGTCGCGCGCCTGCAGTACGACGGCGACGACTGGTACGCGAATCCGTCGAGCCTGCCCAACCTGATCCGCGCGATCCGCGAGCGCACGACGCTCGCGGTGGATCCACGCGAGGTGCGCACGACGCTGCTCGACGACCGGCTCTGGGACTATCCGTTCCTGCATCTCACCGGACACGGCAGTATCAAGTTCAGCGAGACCGAGGTGCTGCGCCTGCGCGAGTACCTCCTGCGCGGCGGCTTCCTGCACGCCGACGACAACTATGGTCTCGACGAGCACTTCCGCCGCGAGATCGCGCGCGTCCTCCCCGATCGCAAGCTCGTCGACGTGCCGCTCGACCATCCGATCTACCGGATCGTCTATGCGTTTCCCGAGGGTCTGCCGAAGATCCACGAGCACGACGCCAAGCCGGCGCGCGGCTACGGGATCTTCATCGGCGACCGGCTCGCGGTCTTCTATTCGCACGAGAGCGACCTCGGGAACGGCTGGGAGGACATCGGCACCTATCCCGACGACCCGCCCGCGGCGCACGAGGCGGCGCTCCGGATGGGCGTGAACCTGTTCATGTACGCCGTGACGAGCGGGCCCGGGCGATGAGCGTGCTCATGTGCACCGTGGCGAGCGGGCCCGGTCGATGAGCGTGCTCGACCTCGTGAAGCGCGAGTCGGCGCGCGCGGTGCGCACCGCGCGCGTGGCGGGCGTGCTCGTGCCGCTCGCTGCGGCGGTCGCACTGATGACCGCCGGCGCGATGTGGCTCTCGCGCGGGCGGTGGCTCGCGCTCCCGCCGTTGGTGCCGTTCGTCATCTGGGGCGTCGCGCTCGTTGGTGGAGCCTTCCTCGCGCGTCTGATCGGACGGCGCATCGCGGGGCGGACCACGACGAAGGCCGTGGCGCGCGCGATCGAGGAGGAACAGCGACTGCGCCGCGGGGCGCTCACGGGTCTCATGGAAGTCGCGCACGAGGGCGGCGCGTTCGTCGCGCGCGCCGCGGACTCGATCGGCAATGCACTCTCCGCCGTGGAACAGACGCCCGCGCCGGCGCATCGCCGTCGCCTCCTGCGCTCGGCCGCCTTCTCTAGCCTCGCGTTCGCGAACGTCGTGGTGCTCGCGAGCGGATCGTTGGTCCGCCGTGCCGACGGGTGGAACGCGCTGCTGAATCCGGTGGCCGCTTGGCGCGGCACGCTGCTGCCCGCGCTCGAGCTCACCGATGCGCCGCGGCGGCTCGCGCGCGGGTCGGCGGTGACGTTCGGCGTCACGGCGAATGGACGCCGCGAAGTCACGCTGCATTGGCGCCTCACCGGCGCGGGCTGGCGCGACTCGGTGCTCACAGTCGGCGCTGACGGCAAGGCGATCGTGACGCTCGCGGGCGTCGACGCCGACCTCGCGCTGGTCGCGAGCGACGGCCGCGCCACGAGCGACACCGCCGTGGTGCGCGTCGTCGACCGACCGTTCCTCGGCGACGTGACGATCCGCGCGACCTACCCCGCATACCTCGGCCGCGCGAACGAGCGGCTCGACGCCGATCTCCCGCTACGCCTGCCCGCAGGCACGCGACTCACGTTCGAAGGCCACTCGTCGGAAGCGCTCGCCGAGGTCGCGCTCGCGGCCGACGGCGCGCGCGTGCCGTTCACGGTGAGCGCGACGAACTTCAGCGGCACCTGGACGCCCACCCGCAGCGCGATCTGGACCTGGCTTGCGCGCGGTGAGCGCACCGAGATCGCCGACCTCCCCGCACCGCTCTCGGTCGAGGTGCTCGAGGACTCGATGCCGCGTGTGGAGATCCTCGAGCCCATAGGCGAGGCGCTCGTGGGGCTGGAGGATCGCGTCGGCGTGGAGATCCTCGCCCAAGACGACAACGCGCTCACCGGGGTCTGGCTGCGGCGTCGCACGGTCGGTGCGAACGGCGTCGCGCGCGACTCGGCGGAGTACCGGCTGAGCGATGCGCGCGAAGGCGAGTGGATCGGAGGCGTAGTGCAGGACATGGGCGACCTCGAGCTCAGCGCCGGTGACCGGGTGGAGATCGTCGTCGTCGCGCGCGATGCCGCGCCGGGCATGCGCGAGGGGACGAGTCGTACGCTCACGCTCCGCGTGCCGAGCACCGCCGAGGAGCGCGCGGCCGCGAACGCGGCGAGCGAGGCGGTCGTGGCAGCGGCGAATGCCGCGGCACAGGCGCAGGCGAAGCTCGCCGAGCGCACGGAGACGGCGTCACGCTCGCGGGCCGATCGTGGTGCGACGGCGGAGAACCGCCCGAACCAGCCGCCGAACGCGGCGGGGAACCCCGCTGATCCGCAGGCCGGCCGCGACAAGCCGGCGATGGGCTTCGAGAGCGCGGAGCAGGCGAAGGAGATCGCGGAGCAGCAGCGCGCGCTGCAGGAGCGCGTGCAGGGGCTCGAGGAGGCCGCGCGCGAGATGGAGGACCGTCTGCGCGCCGCCGGCGCGCTCGACACGTCGCTCGCGCGTCAGCTGCAGGACGCGCAGCGGATGCTGCGCGAAGCGATGACGCCGGAGATGCAGTCGGCGCTGCAGCGGCTCGAGAGCGCGACGCAGGAGCTCAACGCCGATCGCACGCGCCAGTCGCTCGCCGATCTCGCCGAGCAGCAGCAGCGGATGCGCGAGCAGCTCGAGAAGAGCGCGGAGATGCTCAAGCGCGCTGCGCTCGAGGGCGCGATGCAGACGCTCGGTGATCAGGCCAAGGAGCTCGCGCAGGCGCAGCAGCAGTTCGCCGACAGCACGCGTGCCGGTGCGCCCGACCCGCAGCGGGCGCAGCAGCTCGCGCAGCAGACCAGGCAGATGTCCGAGCAGATGGAGGCGCTCCGCGAGCGGCTCGAGCGCGAGCGCGCGAACACCGGCGCGTCGCAGTCGGAGCGCGCGCAGGAGGAGACGCGCCGGTCCGAGGCCGCGCTGCAGGAGGCGATGCGCCAGGCGCGCGACGCGCAGCAGGGGCCGGAAGGGAGCGCGCAGCGTCAGCAGGCGCAGCAGGGTGCGCGCGACGCGGCCGAGCAGGCGGCGCAGGCCATGCAGCAGGCCGCGCAGTCGATGCAGCGCGCGCGGCAGGGGCAGGTGTCGGAGTGGAAGGGTGAGCTCACCGACGCGATCGACCAGTCGGTGCAGGAGATGATGCAGCTCGCCGCCGAACAGGAGCAGCTCGCGGCGCAGGCGCAGCGCGACCCGAACGACCCCAACCTGCGTGCGCAGCAGGCCGCGTTGCAGGAGGGGATGCAGACCGCGCAGAAGCGGTTGGCGGAGGAGGCGAAGAAGTCGGCGCTCGTCTCGCCGCGGTCGCAGCAGATGATGGAGCAGGCGCAGCAGCGGACGCAGCAGGCGACGCGCGAGGCGGCGCAGTCGCAGCGCGGGCAGGCGCCGCAGTCGATGCAGGAGGCGGCCAACGCGATGCGTCAGGCGGCGGCGCAGCTCACGCGCGACCGCGAGCGCGCGAATTCGTCGCAGTCGGCGTCGGGCTTGCCGGAGCTGATGCAGCAGATGCAGCAGCTGGCGCAGCAGCAGGGGGCGCTCAACGGACAGATGCAGAGCCTCTTCCCGGGGACGCAGCAGCGCCCGTCGCAGGAGGCGCTCGACGCGACCAACCGTGCGCGGGCCCGTGAGCTCGCGCGGTCGCAGCGCGAGGTCGCGCGCTCACTCGACGAGGTCGCCGACGCCGATCCGACGGGGCGCGCGCAGGAGATGGCGCGCGAGGCGCGACTGCTCGCGCAGGCCCTCGACCAGGGCGCGGTGGATCCGGCGACGCAGGCGCGGCAGGAGCGGCTCTTCCGCCGCATGCTCGACGCCGGACGCGCGCTCGAGCAGGAGCAGAAGGACGAGAGCCAGCGGCGCGAGTCGCGCGCGGCGCGGGGCACGGCGCGCTTCACGCCACCGGGCGGACCGGCGCGCGGGCAGGCGGCCGAGCGCTACACGGTGCCGACCTGGGAAGAGCTGCGCGGCCTGAGCGCCGAGGAGCGCCGCTTGGTGATCGAGTACTTCCGCCGGTTGAACGCGGAGAAGACCCCGTGATCGTGCGGCCGCGCCCGTGGCTCCGGCGCGCGGGCACGACGGTGGTGACCGCGCGGCTCGCGCTGTCCGCGCTGTCCGCGCTGTCCGCGCTCGGCGCGCCATGCGTCGCGCCGCTGGCGGCACAGCAGCCCGGACAGCCGTCGCCAGCCGCTTCGGCGATCGTCTCGCGCGCGCTCGATGCGGAGTCGGCGGGCCGTAACCGCGAAGCGATCGCCGCCTGGCGCGCCGCGATCGACGCCGGTGCGCTGCTCCCCGGCGTGCTCGGGCTCGAGCGCGTATTCTCGGTGCTCGCGCAGGAAGAGTCGTTGCTGGTCGCGCTCGATACGCTCGTGTCGAAGCACCCGCGCGAATGGCAGTTGCGCTCGGCGCAGCTGCGCACGCTCACCTCGATCGGATACGACGAACGCGCGTCGCGCGCCTTCGCCGAGTGGCGCGACCTCACGCCCACCGAGGTCACGCCCTACCGCGAGTTCGCGCGCGTGCTGTTGTTCAATAATCACGCCGCCGCGGCGGACACCGTGCTGCGTCAGGCGTCCGAGGCGCTCGGCTCGACGCGCGCGCTCGTGCTCGAGGTCGCGCAGATGCGGTCCGGACTCGGGCTGTGGCGCGAGGCCGCCGAGGCGTGGCGCGACGTGATGGCCGAGGAGGCGTACTACGAGTCGGCGACGGTCTGGTCGCTCACGCCGGCCTCTGCCGCGTCGCGGGACGCGGTGCGCGGCGTGCTCGGTGCGCGCGGCGTCACGCTCGGCGCGTCGCACGCGCTCGCGCTGCTCGAACTCGCGTGGAACTCGCCGCGGAACGGCTGGATGGTCCTCTCCGCGCTGCAGCCGTCCGACACCGTGGTGGTGATCTGGCGCCTTTTCGCCGACGAGGCCGAGCGCGCGCGGGCGTGGCCGACGGCGCGCGACGCCTTCGCCGCGGTGCATGCGGTGCGGCCCGACGCGGGTGTCGCGCTGCGCGGCGCGCGGGCCGCGCTCGCCGCCGCCGACGCCGCTGGCGCGCTCACTCTCGCGCGCTCGGCCGGCGCGATGCTCGACGAGGTGCATCGTAACGCCGACGTGCTGCCGATCGAGCTCGACGCGCTCGCGCGGCTCGGACGCGCGCAGGAGGCCGAGGGCGTGCTCGCGCGCGCCGCGCAGGCGATCGGGCCTGAGGGAGTGCGTTCGCATGCGCGGACGATCGCGTGGGGTTGGATCCGCGCCGGCGACATCGGCCGCGCGAAGCTCGCGCTCGCCGACGCGCCGCTCTCGGCCGAGGACGCCGTGGCCGGCTGGCTCGCGCTCTTCGACGGCGATCTCGTGACGGCGCGCGGCGCGCTGCGGAACACCGAGGTGCCGGGGCAGGACGCGGTGAATGCGCTCGCGCTGCTCAACCGCACGCGGCTCGCGCGGTCGGAGACGATCGGTGCCGCCTTCCTCGCGCTCGCGCGAGGAGACTCGGCGCAGGCGGCGCGGCGGTTCGAGGCGGCGGTGACCGAGCTGCCGGACGCGGCCTCGCTGCTGCTGACGCTCGCGGCGCGGATCGAGACGTCGCGCCGCATCGATGAGCGCTCGTCGGCGCTGTGGAAGCGGGTCGCCGCGGAGCATGCGCGGTCGGGCGAGGCGCCTGAGGCGCAGCTCGAGCTCGCGCGCTGGTCGAAGCGAAAGGGCGACCTCAAGGGGGCGCGCGAACACCTCGAGACGCTTATCCTCGACTATCCAGGAAGTGCGCTCGTGCCGCAGGCGCGGCGTGAGCTCGACGCGTTGCGCATGGGAGTGGTCTGATGCGGTGGAGTAGCTCGATGCCGGTGCTCGTCGCGGTCATGGTGCTGGCGCTTCCGGCGCGGGCGCAGCACCTGCTCATGCCCATGGACGACCAGCAGGCCAATCATCTGAAGGCGTACGGGATCACGTTCAGCGCGCTCACCGACGGCATTCGAAGCGAGTGGTTGCTCAACTACCGCGGGGGCAGCTTCCTCGTGCCCGACCTGCCGAGTCTGCGGCGCGCGGCAGCGCTCGCCGGCGTGACGTTCGAAGCCGCAGACGGTGCGCGTGTCGGACAGATCCGAAAGGAGATCGCCGACGGCAACATGGACGCGGTGCCACTCGAGAAGGCGCCGCGGATCGCCGTGTACACGCCGCCAGACGCGCCGCCCTGGGACGACGCGGTGACGCTCGCGCTCGCGTATTCGGGGATACCGTACGAGAAGATCTGGGACGACGACGTCCTCAATACGGATCTCTCCAAGTACGACTGGATCCACCTGCATCACGAGGACTTCACGGGCCAGCAGAACAAGCTGTTCCTCGGATTCCGTGACGCACCCTGGTTCATCCAGTCGCGCGACCGCGACCTCGCGACGGCGCGGCGACATGGCCTTGCCGATATCCCGGCACTCAAGAAAGCGGTGGCCGATCGGCTGCGCGCGTTCGTGGATCGCGGGGGGTTCCTCTTCGCGATGTGTGGTGCGACCGAGACGCTGGAACTCGCGATGGGGGCAAAGCTCGTCGACATCGCCGGGCCGTTCAGCGACGGCACTCCAATGGATCCCGACGCCGACGCCAAGATGGACTGGAGTCGCACGTTCGCGGTGCAGGGGGCGCACCTCGAGTTCGCTGCCGGCGTGAACGCGATGAGCGACATCGACGGCCACCAGGTGAACGTGCCCTCTCGCCGCCAACCGCTCGGGACCTTCACGCTCTTCGGCTTCTCGGCCAAGTTCGATCCGGTCGCGACGATGCTCGTGCAGGATCATCGCACGGTGATCGGCGACTACTACGGTGTCACCACGTCGTTCGTGCGAAAGGTGCTCAAGCCTGGAGTAACGGTGCTGGCGCACGAAGAAGGTGCGCCATGGGCCAAGTACATCCACGGCTCGTACGGCCAAGGCTCGTGGACCTACCTCGGCGGCCATGACCCCGAGGATCCGCAGCACAACATCGGCGCGCCGCCCACCGACCTCTCGTTGCATCCCAACTCTCCGGGGTACCGGCTGATCCTGAACAACGTCCTGTTCCCGGCCGCGAAGAAGAAGCCGCTCAAGACGTGAGCGCGAGGAAGAGGACCGGCGACAGCGGTGCGAAGACCCAGCAGATCGCCGCCGAAGTCGAGGTGGACGCGGTTGCGACCAAGTTCCACGGCGAGACCGCGCGCCTCACCCCGGGCGCTGCGAACGCGATCCGCTCGGCGATCCGCCTCGCCGGCGGTCGCGAGGTCTGCTTCGTCTGCACGATCAACGACGAGGGAGTGGTGCAGACCGCGCGCGTCGCGGCGCGTGGCGACGTGCGCAGTGTGCTCGCGCTCCCGGGCTTCGCGAACCGCGGCGAGCTCCTCGTGCACAACCATCCGAGCGGTTGGTTGGAGCCGAGCGGAGCGGACCTCGAGGTCGCAGCGCGCCTGCACGACGACGGGATCGGGTTCGCGATC
>JAYTNC010000360.1:0-3069 GCA_043748515.1 Gemmatimonadota bacterium
TCGGCTTCCTTCGCCGGGCCGATCCCGGCGATGGTACCCTCGAGCGTCGCGTTCCGCTCCGCTTCGGTGCGCGTCCTGTGCCACGCGAGCGTGTCGGCGGCGGTGTTGGCGAGCGGCCGGAAGGTGAGACCCTTCGCGACCGCGCGATCGTTGTTGCGGCTCATGAAGCCCGCGGTCGCGCCGGTGGGCGGCATCCAGACCGGCATGTGCCGCCAACCGCGCACGCCGTTCGCCACGAGGAACTCGGCGGGCACCCAGGTGAACTGCGCGCCGGCGGTGGTGACAGCCTTGATGCCGTAGAGCAGTTCCTGCATCGGCCGCACCTCACCCACGGCGTTGAAGGTGCCGATCACCTTCTCCTCGGCGAGGCGGATCATCCACTCGGCGAGATCGCGCGCGTCGATCCACTGCGTCGGATCGTTCGGCGTTCCCGGTGCCATCACCTCGCTGCCGCGGTCGATGCGCGCGGGCCAGTAGGTGAAGCGATCGCTACGGTCGAGCGGCCCGACGATGAGTCCCGGGCGCACGACCGTCACGCGCCCCGGGTAGTGACGCTCGGCTTCCTGCTCGGAGAAGGTCTTGAGCGCGCCATAGTGGCGGCTCGCGTAGTCTCGCTCAAGCGTGTACGGGTCCACGCCGTCCGGCATGGGCGTGGTGCCGTCGGTCTCATCAACATCGGGGCGGCTGTTGTCGCGGTAGACCGACTCGGTCGAGATGAAGATGTAGTGCCCGACGTTCCCCCTGAGATGCTGCGCGGCGTTGCGCACCCAGGCGGGGAAGGTGGTCGGGTTGTCGAGCACCACGTCGAACTTGTGGCCCTTGAGTGCGCTCACGTCGCCGTTGAGATCGCCGATGAGTTGGTCGACCTTGCCTTTGAAGAGATCGGGGCGCGTGCGGTTGCGATTGAAGAGCGTGACCCGGTGACCCCGCGCGAGTGCGTACTCGACCTGCTCGGGTCCGGTGAAGCCGGTCCCGCCGAGGATCAGGATGTTGAGCGGCATGGGGTAAGTGTACCGCTCCTTTGGGAGGTTCGCACCAACGGTCGAGCGCTCCGCTGCGCCTATGGCCGCCAGACCGCATCCGCAGACGCGTTCCCCACTTTGTCGACGGCCGTCACCGCAACGGCCTCCACACTGGTCACCGACACGAGCAGGCTCGACTGCGTCGCGGGCAGCAGCCGCTCCGACCAGTCGCCTGCGACGCGCCATCGCACGAGCCACCAGTACGCATCGGGGTTGCCGGTGATGCCCACTTGCAGCCTACCACTTGTGGTGGAGACGAGGATGTTCGGCTCGGCCGGCGGCACCGCGTCGAGCCAGGTGGTGGCCGGCGGCAGCGCGAGCGTCGCGTACTGTGCGTCGGCGAGCGCCGTCGCAAAGCCGCCGCGATCGTTGCGCACGCTGCTCGCGTTGTAGAGGATCGTGCCGGTGGAGCCGCCGCTCTGGCCCGCGCGCGCGCGCACGAGATCGATCTGCGACGCGATCTCGGTCGGTGAGAATGCCGAGCCCGTACCGTCGACGGTGCGGTACGACGCGAGCCCGGGCCAGAGATGCCGTCGCAGCGTGTTCTGTTGCACCCACCAGCCGAGCAGCGACGGGAAACTCTGGCCGGTGGAGGCGATCGACCAGTAGAGTTGCGGTGCGAAGTAGTCGAGCCACCCCTGCTGCAGCCAGTAGCGCGAGTCGGCGTAGATCGCCGTGTACGCGTCGAGTCCGACGATGCCCGCCGGATTGCCGGGCCGCCAGATGCCGAACGGGCTCACGCCCACGCGCACGGTGGGCGAGGCGGCGCGCACCTCGGTGTACATCCGTTGCACGAACCGGTTCACGTTGTCGCGCCGCCACTCCGCGCGGCCGAGCGAACCGCCGGCGTTGATGAAGCGCGCGTAGGTCGTGCTGTCGGGGAAATCGAGGCCCGGGCAGGAGCCGTTCGGGTACGGATAGAAGTAGTCGTCGATCTGCACGGCATCGATCCCATAGCGCCGCACCACGTCGAGGATCACCGCGATCGCGTGATCCTGCACTTCCTGCTCGCCGGGGTCGAACCAGAGCTGTGTGCAGTACTTGCGCGCGAGGTCGGGCCGCACGCGCGCGAAGTGCGTCGCGGCGAGGTTGAGCGTGTCGCTCAGGTTCCCCGCGCGGAACGGATTGAACCAGGCGTGCAGCTCGAGGCCGCGCTGGTGCGCCTGCTGCACGGCGTAGAGCAGCGGATCGTAGCCGGGGTCGGTGCCCTGCGTGCCCGAGAGCGCCTTCGCCCAGGGCTCGAGCGTCGACGGGAAGAGCGCGTCGCCGGCGGCGCGCACCTGCAGCACGATCGCGTTGAGCCCCGTCTGCTGGGCCACCGTGAGCAGCTGCGCGAACTCGGTCTGCTGCTGACCGGCCGAGAGCGACGAGGAGGTCGGCCAATCGATGTTGGCGACCGTGGCCACCCACATCCCGCGGAACTCGCGGGTGATGGCGGGCACGTCGACCGGGGGGCGGGACGGCGGACCCGTCGGACCGTTGGAGCAGGCGGTGGCGAATGCCGCGACCAGCGCGGCCACGGGCCGGAGGAAGCAGGCGCGTTCGAGCAGAGTCCGTGCGTTCCGAGTTGATTGCATATTGGAAAGATGCGGGTCGAGGCTTCGGAACACCATCGCGTGCGCCTTCGTTCGCTCCCATACCATATCACTCCCGTGACCGCCGACGCCGCACCCCTGATTCTCCTGACCGGCGCCACGGGCTACATCGGCGGGCGCCTCGCGCCACGCCTGCTCGAACACGGCTACCGCATCCGCTGCTTCACGCGCAGCCGCGCCAAGCTCGTCTCGCGCCCCTGGGCCTCCGACCCGCGCGTCGAAGTAGTGGAAGGCGACGCCAACGACGAGACCGCGCTCACGAACGCGCTGCGCGGTTGTCAGGCGGCGTACTTCCTCATCCATTCGATGGACGCGGCCGGCCACGAGTACCGTGAGCGCGACCTCGCGATCGCCGAGTCATTCGGGCGAGCCGCCGCGGCCGCGGGCGTGGCGCGCATCCTCTACCTCGGCGGACTCGGCGATGGCCTCGACGCGCTGAGCGAGCATCTCGC
>JAYTNC010000361.1:0-4601 GCA_043748515.1 Gemmatimonadota bacterium
GGACTCGATCATCTCCACTCCGGCGGTCGCGTACACCGGCGACTGGCTCCCGGATCGCAGTGCGCTCGTGACGGTCGGCAACAGTCTCGTGGGCGATTCGCGCGGCGACATCGCGATCGTGCGCAACGGCGGGCGTGGTCCGGTGGAGCCGCTGGTCGCGACGCGATTCGAGGAACGGTTCCCGGCGGTCTCGCCCGACGGACGATGGCTCGCGTACGCGTCGGACCAGTCTGGCACGTCGGACGTGTTCGTGCGGCCGCTCGACCGCGACGGAGATGAGATCCGTGTCTCGCTCGCCGGTGGGAGCGAGCCGATGTGGGGACCGGACGGGCGCGAAGTGTTCTATCGCGAGCCTGTCACGAACGGCGTGATGCTCACGGCGGCGACGCTGAGTCTCGCACCCGCACTCGCGGTGACGGCGCGCAAGCAATTGTTCGACGTGACGCAGATGTCGACCACCGCGCCGCACTCGAACTACGATGTCTCCCCCGACGGCCGCACCTTCGCGATGGTGCGGCAGAACCCCGCGACGCGCATCATGGTGATCCAGAACCTGCCGGCGCTGGTGCGGCAGATGGAACGCGGCGAGAAGCGCTGATCCTCGCCGTCGTCAGTACCGGAACAGCCGATTCACCTTGAACACGATCGACCGGTTCTTGAGTCCGCGCACCGTCGTCGGCGTCACGAACCGGTCGGCGGTCATGTCGCGCTCGTCCGTGTAGACCAGGAAGATCTCGCTCCCCGGCGCGTACTCCCAACGGAAGCGGAGGTTGGTGTTGAACGCGCGGTCGGACGAGCTGTATTGGAGGAGCGCGCTCGCGAACATGAGCGGCGTGAATCCGAAGTCGACCCGCGCCCGCGCGAGCCGCGTGGTGAACGACGCGGCCGGCCGTTCGATGCGGACGATCGTGAACGTCGGCTCCAGCGCGAGTCGCTGCATGATCGAGATGCGCGAGGTCCCGAACGCGCTGCTCGGGCCGATCGTCATGCTGCGGATGGTGCCGTCGTAGTAGTCGCCGCCCTGCAGCCGCACCGTGCCCGCCGCGCGTCGCTGCGCGCCGAACTCGTATGCGACAGCCACGTCGGCGAAGGTGTAGCCGCCCGGCGCGATCGGTGCGGGTGATCCGACCGGCGTGAAGGGCCGCCGCAGGAACTCATAGTCGTGCGTGACGTCGATCGAGAACTTGTCGCTGCTCTGGAACTCGGTGTCGAAGTGGCCGAGCAGCAGGCGCGTCTCGACGGTGCCCGCTCCGGTCTCGATGTAGTCGCCCGAGGTCGTGAAGGTGAACTTGCGCACGGACTTGAAGCGCACCGTGGGGCGCGGGCTGAAGCGCAGCTGCCCGTAGGAGCGCCTGAGGTCGGACCGGCGCCGGAATCCGACCTGCGGATCGAAGTTCGCGCCCACCGCGAGGTACTCGGCCTGCGCGCCGTACCGGTCCGCGGCGTAGTCCACGCGCGCCTGATAGCTCTGGTCGTCGCCGTTGGGAGCGGCAGCGCCCGTGGTGGAGGTGCGCGCCCAGTAGGCGCCGGCCGACAGGGTCTGCGAGAGCAGGAAGGCGCCGTCCACGCCATAGGCGACGTTCGCCCCGGTGCCCGTCGTCGCTAGCGACCGGTTGGTCATCATCAGGCCGACGGAACTGCGCCGGAGGACGTCACGCTTGAGGCGCACCACGGTGAAGGTCGTCGGCGGAGTACCCGACGCGTCGTCGTTCGACGTCCCGATGTTCATCAGGCCGATCGCGTAAGGACCGAGCTTGCCGGTGAGCCGCCCGCCGACGTTGATCGGGATCACGCCGCCGTTGTTGAGCCCGATGCGTCGCGTGTAGAAGAGTTGGGGAGTGTCGACTCCGCCAAAGCCAAGCACGCCGCTCCCGCCACGACCGAAGTCGAAGATCCCGCGGCCCTCGAGAAAGAACTCGCGCTTCTCGGGGAAGAAAAGGCTGAACCGCGTGAGGTTCACTTGCTGTTCGTCGATCTCGACCTGCGCGAAGTCGGTGTTGAAGGTGAGGTCGGCGGTGAGGTTCGGCGTCACGGCATACTTGATGTCACCGCCGAACTCGCTGCCGAACTCGTCCTGCACGCGCGGCACGCGCACATTGTCGGTCGTGGAACGTCCGACCACGTACGGCTTGAGTTCGATGTTCTTGCCCGCCTCTGGGAGGTCGAGTCCCACGAGTGTTCCGCCGGCCGACACGCGATTGAGTGCTTGCGGACCGGCGAGGACCTGGGGCACCGGCGTGAGGTAGGTCCACTCGTTCTTGTGCCTGATTGAACGGCGGATCTGGATGCCCCACACCTGGTCCTGACCGGCGCGGTATCGCAGCGACTTGAACGGGATCGCCATCTCCACGGTCCATCCGCCGTCGAAGCGTCCGGTCTTGGACGTCCAGACAGGATTCCAGTCCGTGTTGGAGCCGCCTTCGTCGACGATGGAGTAGTCGGCGCGCGCGCCGAGTGGATTGGTGTAGAAGGCGAACCCACTGCGACGATCATAGAAGGTGTCGAACATCACGCCGATGTGTTCGTTGTTGCGCAGGCCACCGGTGTCGCGGCGGAGTTCGTTGACGACCCATTCCTCCGGGGGAGAGGCGTCCCAGCAACGGCACGAGAGATACATGTTCTCGCTGTCGTACATAATCCAGATCTCGCTCTTCTCGGACGCCGGCTTGCCGTAGTCGGGCACCACCTGGATCAGGCCGTCGAACGGTGCCTCGCTCGTGTACACGGCGTCGTCGAGCAGGCCGTCGAGCTTGAGTGGCGCGGCGAGCTTGATCGCGCGCACGGTGGCCTGACCGGTGCTGTCGCGCGTGATGACGGCGGGCGCGACCGGCGCCGGCGGGCCGTCGCGCACGACCGTTGCCTGCGCGTGAACGGCGGCGGGAAGCGCGCAGATAGTGCAGATAGTGCAGGCCAACCAACGAGCGACGGCAACCCTCATCGTCCAGCCGCGCCGCGCGTCGCCATCACCTTGAGCGCCGCGACCAACTTCGCCGCGTCGGCCGGCGTGTTGTAGAGCGAGGGCGTGACGCGCACACAGTCACCCTTCGCGAGCCCAGACCGCGCAACGGTGAACACACCGAACTCGTCGGCCAGCGTGCGAGCGATCGCGGCGTTCCTCGCGCGGTCGCCGTTGCCGTGGAGTCTGAAGCTCGTGATCGCGCCCACGAGTTCCGCGTCATCCGGAGTGAGCACATCCACACCGGGGATCGCGCGCGCCGGCTTGGCCCACGCGTCGCGCAGGTAACGCACGCGGGCCGCCTTGCGCGGAATGCCGATCCGGTCCTGGAAGTCGAGCGCATCGGGCACAGTCATCACCGCGGCGAAGTCGGTGGTCCCGGTGTGAATGCGACTGTCGATCCGGTCGAGCGAGCCGTCGTCGCCATGCGCGCGGTCGATCTTGTCGAGACTGTCGGCCCGGATGTAGAGCGCGCCGACGCCGACCGGTGCCCCGACCCACTTGTGCAAGTTGATCCCGATGAACGACGACCCGAGGTCGGGAAGCGCGAGCGGCACCTGCCCGAACGAATGCGCCGCATCGACGACGGTGTCGATCCCTCGTGCGCGCGCGAGATCGGCGATCGCGCGCACCGGATGCAGCAGCCCGGTCTTGTTGTTGGCGTGCGTGAGCAGCAGGAGACGGGTGCGCGGATGCGCGTCGAAGGCGGTGGTGTACGCGGCGAGGATCCCGTCGAGTGTGGCGGGCTCGGGGATGTCGAGCGTTGCGACGGTCGCTCCGTGGCGCGCCGCGAGCGCATGCATCGCGAGCTGCATCGCCGGGTAGTCCAAGTCGGCGTACATTACGGTGTCGCCGGAGTTCACTCCGTTGTATTGCCCGATCAACGTCTGGAGCGCCTCGGTCGCGTTGCGCGAGAAGGCGAGTTCCCCTGGTGCGACGCCGAGTGCCTGCGCCACGCGCGCACGCGCCGCCTCGGCGAGCGCCGGATAACTTCGGCGCGCGAAGAACGAACTCTCGCGGTTGACCCGGTCGATGTTCCGATGGTAGGCCGCGAGCACCGGGGTCGCCATCATGCCGAAGAAGCCGGCCTCCATGTTCGTGACCTGAGCGGTGACCGCGTACTGGGTCGCGACTTCGCGCCAGTAGACCTCGTCCTGTGCGACGAGTGCGAGGGGGCCGGTCGGGGGCAGCGGGAGTTCGGCGAGCTGCCGCCGACCGAGGCCGGCGATAGGGGCCGCTGTCGCGGATGTCGCGTAGGCGGCAGGAACGGCAAGCGAGGCGAGCGCGGTTTGGCTAAGGAAAGCGCGGCGTGTGGTCATCAGTGATTTTACGCGACGACTCCGTGTATGGCGAGCCACCGGCCGCACGGTTTCCTCGACCGCGGCTTCCCCTCGGGGCTGATCCCGCTGCAAGCAGGACCGCGCCGTCGCTCGCGCGACATTGATGCTGGTGCACGCGACCGCCGCAGCCACAGTGCGCGCATGCCCTCTTGCTTCTCCCGCCGAGCCGAGCGTACCGTATGGCCATGCCTGCCCGCGCCGTTGATCTGGACTGGACCGTCGAACGCGCCCACGCGCTGCCGGACGATGGCAATCGCTACGAGGTGCTCGACGGCGAGTTGTTCGTGACGCCGGCGCCGACGTGG
>JAYTNC010000362.1:0-5671 GCA_043748515.1 Gemmatimonadota bacterium
ATCGAGGCGATCATCGAGGAGATCACCGCCAAGCGCCTGCTGTTCAGCGCGCTCGAAGGCGTCGTCGCACCCGAGGCGATCCTCGCGACCAACACGTCGTCGCTCTCGGTCGCCGCGATCGCCGGTGCCTGTTCGCAGGCGGATCGCGTGGTCGGCGTGCACTTCTTCAACCCCGCGCCGGTGATGCCGCTCGTCGAGATCATCCCGGCGATCACCACCGCGCCCGCGGTCGCGACCGCCGCGCGCGCGCTCGTCGACTCGTGGAAGAAGACGACGGTCGTCTGCGCCGACACGCCGGGCTTCATCGTCAACCGGATCGCGCGGCCGTTCTACGGCGAGGCGCTGCGGATCGCCGAGGAACACCTCGCCGACGCCGCGACGATCGACTGGGCCATGCGCGAGATCGGCGGATTCAAGATGGGGCCGTTCGAGCTCATGGACTTCATCGGCAACGACGTGAACTTCGCGGTGACGAGATCGGTCTACGACGCGATGTTCCAGGACCCGCGCTATCGCCCTGCGCTTACGCAGCGACGCCTCGTCGAGGCCGGACTGCTCGGCCGCAAGAGCGGCCGCGGGCACTACGACTATCGCGAAGGCGCCGCCAAGCCCGCGCCGCGCACCGACGACGCGCTCGGACGAATGATCGTGGACCGCATCCTCGCGATGCTCGTGAACGAAGCCGTGGATGCCGTCCGCCTCCGCATCGCATCGCCGTACGACATCGAACTCGCGATGACGCGCGGCGTGAACTATCCGAAGGGACTGCTGGCCTGGGGCGACGAGATCGGGCCGGCGAAGGTGCTGGCCACGCTCGAAGCGCTGCAGGCCGAGTATGGCGAGGATCGCTACCGACCGAGCCCACTCCTGAGACGCGCCGTCCGTGACGGCGGGAGACTGTTGACGTGACCGATCGACCCCTGAGCCGTGGCACGATGTTCGTCGAACGCGTCCCCGTGGCCGCTCCCACCGACCCCGCGCCGGACGACGCCGATGCGAAGGCCCGCGAGGTCGTGGGCCGCATGATCGCGAAGGACGCCTTCTCCCAGTGGCTCGGCGTCGAGGTGCTCGAGGTCGCGGACCATCAGGCGGTGATCCGCATGACCGTGCGCCCCGAGATGCTCAACGGCTTCGGCTTCGCGCACGGCGGCATCGTTTTCGCCTTCGCCGACAGCGCGCACGCCTTCTGCTCCAACTCGAGCGGCGAGATCAGCGTCGCCGTCGACTGCAACATCAGCTATCCCGCGCCGATCCGTCTCGGCGACGTCCTCACCGCCGCCGCGGTCGAGCGGACCGCCACCAACCGTCTCGCGTTCAGCGAGATCACAGTGAGCAACCAGGACGACGTCGTCGTCGCGCTCTTCCGCGGCACGGTCTACCGCACCCGCAAGCCGCTCCCCTGATGACCACCGCCTACATCGTCGACGGGATCCGCACGCCGATCGGCAACCTCGGCGGCGCGCTCTCCGCCGTCCGCGCCGACGACCTCGGCGCGCACGCGATCCGCGCGCTGCTCGCCCGCAATCCCGCGCTCGATCCCGGCCGGATCGCCGACGTCGTCATGGGTTGTGCGAACCAGGCGGGCGAGGACAACCGCAACGTCGCGCGCATGTCGTTGCTGCTCGCGGGGCTTCCCGTGACCGTGCCGGGCGAGACGGTCAACCGCCTCTGCGCCTCGGGCCTGAGCGCGGTCGCGAGCGCGGCGCGCGGCATCAGGGTGGGCGAGGGCGACTTCTACATCGCCGGCGGCGCCGAGTCGATGACGCGCGCGCCCTATGTGCTCTCCAAGGGTGCGACGCCCTTCGCGCGCGACATGCAGCTCTTCGACACGAGCCTCGGCTGGCGCTTCGTGAATCCGGCGATGAAGGCCGCGCACGGCACCGACTCCATGGGTGAGACCGCGGAGAACGTCGCCGCGCAGTACAAGGTCTCGCGCGCAGATCAGGACCTGTTCGCGCTCCGCTCGCAGCAGAAGGCCACGGCCGCGCGCGCGGAGGGCCGCCTCGCGGTGGAGATCGCGCCGGTCGAGATCACGGGGAAGAAGGGCACCACGCGCGTGGAGCAGGACGAGTTCATTCGTCCCGAAACGACTCTCGAGATCCTCGGCAAGCTCAAGCCGGCCTTCCGGCACGACGGACAGGGCTCGGTCACGGCCGGGAACGCGTCGGGTCTCAATGACGGCGCGGCGGCGCTGCTACTCGCCTCGGAGCGTGGAGTGAAGGACGCGCGCATGACGCCGCTCGCGCGCGTGGTGTCGAGCGCGGCCGCCGGTGTGGAGCCGCGCATCATGGGCATGGGTCCGGTGCCGGCCACGCGAAGGGCGCTCGCGCTCGCGGGACTCACGATCGAGCAGATGGACGTGATCGAGCTCAACGAGGCCTTCGCCGCGCAGGGCCTCGCCTGCCTCCGCGAACTCGGAGTCGACGACGACGATCCGCGTGTGAACCCCAACGGCGGCGCGATCGCGCTCGGGCATCCGCTCGGCATGAGCGGCGCGCGCCTCGCGCTCACCGCCATGCGCGAACTCGAGCGGCGGAAGGGCAAGTACGCGCTTTGCACCATGTGCATCGGGGTCGGGCAGGGTTTCGCGCTCATCCTCGAGCGGGTGTAGTGACCGTGCCGCTGCCGCGCACGACCGCCGCGTGAGCACGAGCGACGACTTCTACCGGCCGCGACGCGGCGAGATGGCCGACACGTCGGCCTATCTCGGATTCCTGGTGGGATTCCTCGGGGCCGCGCCGCTCGCGTGGAACGCGCTGACGAGTTCGTTCGACGAGAACGTCGGCGACGCGACGATGGGTGTCGCGCGCTTCGCGGGCGCGCTCGTGCTGAGCGGGCTTCTCACCGGGGCCGTCGGCTACGGGCTCGGTGCCGCGTGGGGCTTCATGTGGGAGAAGCGCCATCGCGCGCGGAATCCGCGCGCCAAGCCGGAAGCCGGCGCCGACCGCGCGTCGGAGACCGCGGCCAAGCCCGCCGAGACCGTCGCCTCGGTCGCGCGCGTCTGGCAGCGGCAGGCGCAGCAGGCCGCGGTGTCGCTGCAGCGTTTCGAGTCGCCCGACGAGGTGCGCGACCTGCAACTGGCCCGCTTCGAACTCGTGCGCGTGGGCGGCACGGTGTTCGGGCGTGCCACCTGCCAGCCGGGCTGGCGCTGGTCGGAGCACGTCGGGCCCGCGGTTGGCGCGCGGTGGTGCACCGTCGAGGAGGCCGGACTCGTGTTGAGCGGCGACGCGACTGTCGAGATCGACGACGCCACGTCGTACCGGCTCGTGCCCGGCATGATCTTCCACATTCCGTCGCGCCCGCACGATGCGCGCGTCATCGGGGACGTACCCTTCGTGGCGGTGCACTTCGTCGGCGCCGAACTCTACTCACGCGCCGCCTCGTCCTGACCCCGCGAACATGATCTACGCCTTCGACGACTTCATCCCCGTGGTGCACGAGACGGCCTTCGTGCACCCGCAGGCCGCCGTGACGGGCAACGTCATCATCGGCCGTGACGTGTACATCGGCCCCGGCTGCGCGATCCGCGGCGACTGGGGCGGCATCGTGATCGAGGACGGTTGCAACGTGCAGGAGAACTGTACCGTGCACATGTTCCCCGGCGTGACGGTCGTGCTCGAGCAGGGCGCGCACATCGGGCATGGCGCCGTGGTGCATGGCGCGCGGATCGGCGCCAATGCGCTCGTCGGGATGAACGCGGTGATCATGGACAACGCGACGATCGGCGGCGGCAGCGTGGTGGGCGCGCTCACCTTCGTGCCCGCCGGGATGCAGGTGCCCGAACGCAGCGTCGTCGTCGGCAATCCGGCGCGGATCGTGAAGGACGTCAGCGACGAGATGCTCGCCTGGAAGTCCGAGGGCACCGCGCTGTATCGACAGCTCCCCGCGGCGATGCGCGCCTCCTGGCGCGCGGTCGAGCCGCTCCGCGAGATCCCCGCCGACCGGCCCACGCAGTCGGCGCTGCTCAAGACCTGGAACGAGACCAAGGAGAAGGGAACGCGATGAACAAGCTCCGCAACTACGCGCTCGGCGAGTGGGTCGAAGGCACCGGCAAGTCCGCCACGCTCTTCCACGCCGTCACCGGCGAGCCGATCGCCGAGGCCTCGAGCGGTGGGCTCGACTTCAAGGCGATGGCCGAGTATGCGCGCAACATCGGTGGGCCGAAGCTGCGGGCGCTGACGTTCCATCAGCGTGCTGCACTGCTCAAGGCGATGGCGAAGCACCTGATGGAGAAGAAGGACGCGTTCTACGCGCTCTCCGCCGCCACCGGCGCGACACGGACCGACAGCTGGGTCGACATCGAGGGCGGGATCGGCACCTTCTTCGCCTTCTCGAGCCGCGGCCGTCGCGATTTCCCGAATGAGACGTACCACGTGGAGGGACCGCAGGAGGTGCTGTCGAAGGGCGGGACCTTCGCCGGGCGCCACATCTGCGTGCCGCTCGAGGGCGTCGCGATCCACATCAACGCCTTCAACTTCCCCTGCTGGGGGATGCTCGAGAAGATGGCCCCGGCGCTGCTCGCCGGCGTGCCCTGCATCGTGAAGCCGGCGACGGCGACGAGCTATCTCACCGAGCTGATGTTCCGTGAGATGGTCGCGTCGAGGATCCTTCCCGAGGGCGCGATCCAGCTGATCTGCGGATCGGCCGGAGACCTGCTCTCGCATGTGACCGAGCAGGACGCCGTCGCGTTCACCGGGAGCGCCGCGACAGGCCAGATGCTGAAGGAGAGCAAGGCGATCATGCAGCACTCGGTGCGCTTCAACATGGAGGCGGACTCGCTCAACTGCTCGATCCTCGCGCCCGACGCGGCACCCGGCACCGAGGAGTTCGACCTCTTCATCAAGGAGGTCGTGCGCGAGATGACGACCAAGGCCGGACAGAAGTGCACCGCGATCCGCCGCACGATCGTGCCCGCCGGCATGGAAGCGGACGTGGTGAAGGCGCTCAAGTCGCGGCTCGAGAAGACGACCATCGGCGATCCGTCGGTCGAGGGCGTGCGGATGGGACCGCTCGCGAGCATGGGGCAGGTGCGCGACGTCGGCCTGGCCGCCGCGCGCATCCGCGAGGCCGGCGAACTGGTGTTCGGCGGTGGCGACTTCGATGTCGTCGGTGCCGACCGCGAGAAGGGCGCCTTCTTCGGCCCCATGCTCATGGTCTGCGATTCTCCGCTCGGCCGCAGCGAGCCGCACGACATCGAGGCGTTCGGTCCGGTGAACACCGTCATGCCGTACAAGACGCTCGACGAGGCGATCGAACTCGCCAAGCGCGGCCGCGGTTCGCTCTGCGGGTCGCTCATCACCGCCGACGCCGCCACGGCACGCAAGGTCGTGCTCGGCGTGGCCCCGTACCACGGTCGCCTCATGGTGCTCGACAAGTCGAGCGCGAAGGAGAGCACCGGACATGGCTCGCCGCTCCCCAACCTCGTGCACGGCGGTCCCGGTCGCGCCGGCGGCGGCGAGGAGATGGGCGGCGCGCGCGGCGTGCTGCACTACATGCAGCGCACGGCGGTGCAGGGAAGTCCGAGCATGCTCACCGCGATCACGCACGAGTGGAGCGCCGGCGCTGCGCAGCGCACCGACAGCGTGCACCCGTTCCGGAAGACCTTCGACGAACTCGAGATCGGCGACACGCTCGTCACCGGCACGCGCACGATCACGCTCGACGACATCGT
>JAYTNC010000363.1:0-7413 GCA_043748515.1 Gemmatimonadota bacterium
CGCCACTTCCCGCTCCGGAACCGCCGCACCGTCAGCAGCGCGCGCATCATGTGCCCGCACAGGATCGCGAGCCAGATGTCCGCCGGCTGCAGCGGACGCGTCACCTGGATCAACATGAGCATCCCGATCGGGATCGCGATCTGCGAGATCAACGTGATGAACAGCGGACCCTTCGTGTCACCCGTGCCCGTGAGCCCGCCGGTGTACGTCAGCGCCGTCGAGATGAACAGCCCCGACACGCTCAGCCAGCCGAGCAGCTCCGTGCCGATCGCGAGCACGATCGGATCCTCCATGCCGAACAATCCGAGCAGGAAGCGCGGGATCGTAAGGAACAGGATGCCGATCGTCACGGCGATCACCCACCCCAGTCGCGACGCGATCTGCACCGTGCGCTCCACGCGCTCCGGTTTGCCCGCGCCGAGATTCTGCCCCGCGACCGCCGCGGCCGCACCCATGAGCCCGACACTCGTCCACGTGATGAACGAGAACAGTTCCGAGTACCCCACCGCGTACGCCGCCTGCGCCTCGGCGCTGTTGTCGAGCGAGCCGATGAACCGCAGCAGCATCACGCCCGCGACGTTCATCGCGATCCCCTGGATCCCCGCGGGCAGTCCGAAGCGGAAGAGCTGCTTGACGATCGTCCAGTCCCACCGCCAATCCATGTCGCGCTCCCAGTGGATCAGGAGATGACCCGAGAGCAGGCGATAGAAGCCGTACCCGGCCACGATCAGGCCGGCAAGCACGGTGCCGAGCGCCGCGCCCATCACGCCCATCGCGGGGATCGGGCCCAGGCCTTTGATGAAGATGATGTTGAACGTGATGTTGAGCAGCGTCATCGCGACACCGAGCCGCAGGCCCGTCTGCGCGTCGCCAGCCGCGCGCAGCGCGCCGCCGAGCAGGAACATCATCATCATGCCCACGCCGCCCACGAACATCGTGCGCAGGTAGGGGAGCGCGTCGGCCTGCACCTGCGGCGCCGCGTTCACGAGCTCGAGCAGCATCGGCGAGAGGAACCAGCCCACCGGCCCCATCACGAGGATCGAGAGCGCGATCGTGGCGAGGAACGCCTGGTACACGGTGCGATTCACCGCCGCGGCGTCGTTCGCGCCCGCGAAGCGCGCGACGAGCACGCCCATCCCCGTGTAGATCGACATCACGAAGACGATCACGACGAGGAAGATCTGGTACGACACGCCGACGGCCGCGTTGCCGGAGAATCCGACGTAGTGACCGACCATCGCGTGGTCGATGATCCCCTGCAGGCCACCGATGATGTTCTGCAGTACCGTGGGCCAGGCGATCTTCCAGACCGCGCCGATGATCGGCCCCTCGACGATCGAACGGTCGAAGGTCCTGCCCCTCGGAGCTGCCGGTGCGCTTGCCATGAGCGCCAATGATCGCCCTCCGGCGCGTTCGCGACAAGCACGGCCGGTGGGCGAGCGCATGTGCGGGCGGCGGCTCTCTGGACTTGTCCGGCCGTCAGGGTAACTTCAACCCGGGTCGGAGCGCGTCCCCACCCGCTTTCCGGAGCGTCCCATGCTCGGCACCCGCAGCCGCGCACTCGTCAACGAGTAAACCGGCGCCGTCCTCTCACTCGACGAACCCTTATGTCCATCGCGTACGGTTTCGAACGCACCCTCCCCGGCGTCTCCTTCGCCGATGCCGTCACACGCACCACCGAGGCGCTCAAGGCCGAGGGCTTCGGCGTGCTCTCCGAGATCGACATCGCCGGCGCGCTCAAGAAGAAGCTCGACGTCGACTTCCGCCCGTACCTCATCCTCGGCGCCTGCAATCCGGTGCTCGCGCACAAGGCGCTGCAGGCCGAGCCGCAGATCGGGTTGATGCTGCCGTGCAACGTCGTCGTGCAGGCCGCGGAGGGCGGCACGACGGTCTCGATCGCGGATCCCAAGGCGATGTTCACCATCGTCGAGAACCCGACGCTCGTCGAGGTCGCGAACGACGCCGACGCGCGGCTGCGGCGCGTGATCGCCGCGATCTAGCACGCGGGCGCGCCCCGCGGCTCCCCCCGCGCCTACACCCCGTGCTTCTCCTCGGAGTGCAGCCGCCCGAGCTTCCGCAGCGTCGGGATCAGTAACGCGATCGCGCCCACCACGCCGAGCGTCGCGATGCCGCCGATCACCACGCTGCGCGACGTCCCGAACCAGCGCGCCGTGACGCCCGACTCGAACATCCCGATCTCGTTCGACGAACCGATGAAGATCTGGTTCACCGAGCTCACGCGCCCGAGCAACGCCTCCGGTGTGCGCGACTGCAGCAGCGTGCTGCGGATCACCACGCTCACCATGTCGAACATCCCGCTCGCGATCAGCAAGGCCACCGAGAGCCAGAAGCTCGTCGAGAGCCCGAAGAGCACCATGCACACGCCGAACCCCGCGACCGACCAGAGCAGCACATGCCCCGTGCGCTCCCAGTCCCGCCGCCGCGACACCGCGACGCTCATGAGCACCGCGCCGATCGCCGGCGACGCGCGCAGCACGCCGAGTCCGGTCGGCCCCACGTGCAGGATCTCCGCCGCGAAGATCGGCAGTAACGCGACCGCACCGCCGAAGAACACCGAGAACAGGTCGAGCGTGAGCGCGCCGAGCAGCACCGGCTCGCCGAACACGAACCTCACGCCCCCCTTCACCGACTCGTACACGCCCTCGTGCGTTGCCTCGCGCGCCGGCGAACGGTGCGCGATCGAGACGAGCACGACCACCGCGAACACCATCAGCGCGGCGTCGACCGCATACGCGAGCGGCGCACCGCCGAGCGCGTAGAGCAGTCCGCCCATCGCCGGCCCGATCACCGACGCGAGCTGCCACGAGCCGCTGCGCCACGTGATCGCGTTCGCGAACAGCGCGCGCGGGACGAGCTCCGCCGAGAGCGCCTGACGGGCCGGCTGCAGGAAGGCGCGCGCGAACCCGCTCAGCACGATCACCGAGTAGATCGCGGTGAGCCGCGTGCGCGAGAGCAGCGCGACGCCGAGCGAGCCCGCCC
Source organism: Gemmatimonadota bacterium (assembly GCA_043748515.1). Taxonomy (GTDB): domain Bacteria; phylum Gemmatimonadota; class Gemmatimonadetes; order Gemmatimonadales; family Gemmatimonadaceae; genus Pseudogemmatithrix. The sequence continues at coordinate 3,001 of JAYTNC010000363.1, forward strand.
CCGCGAGGAACCAGAGCGCGACGCTGCACGCGAGCAGCACCCAGAGCGCGATGATCGCGATCCGCCGACGGTCGTGCCGGTCGGCCACATGCCCCGCGTACAGCGCCATGCTGATCGCCGGCAACGCCTCGGCCAACCCGATCATGCCGAGCGCGAGCGGGTCCTTGGTGAGATCGTAGATCTGCCACCCGACCACGGTGCCCTGGATCTGGATCCCGAGCGTCAGCGAGAAGAGGCAGATGATGTAGCGCTTGAAGTGCGGGATGCGCAGCGCGGCGTACGGATCGGTACGGACGGTCTTCGCGTCGTACTCAGCCATGCGCACCCGCCGGAGGCGTGCCACGCGCCGCCTCGGCGAGCAACCCCGCCGTCTCCTCCGCGAGCTGCCGCACGCACAGCTCCATCTCCGCGCGCCGCGTGCGGAAGCTCAGCACGCACACCCGCCCGAGGTACCGCTCGCCGACCATCGCGCCGGTGAGCATCAGCTCGCCGCGCCGCGTGACGCGCTCCATGAGATCCCGCGTCGCTTGATTCTGCGCTTCCACTGTCGTGATGCCCGGCCCCTCCACATGGAACGCGAACAGCGAGAGCTGCGGCGGCGCGTCCATCACGATGCCGGGCGTCTTCGCGACCTCGGCGGCCGCCCAGACCGCGAGCTCGCGCTTCTCGGCGATCGCCGCGCGATACCGCGCCGCGCCGAAGAGCTTCACCGTGAGCCACACACGCAGCCCCGGGAACCCGCGCGAGAGCTCGGGCCCATACTGCGCCGGATCGTAGAACTCGTCCTGATTGGCCGGCAGGTAACCCGCCGTCGACGAGTGCAGCGCGCGCAACGCCTCGCCGTCGCGCACCAACAGCGCGCCCGTGCCGTACGGCAGGAACATCCCCTTGTGCGGATCGAGCGTGAGCGAGTCGGCGCGAGAGAGACCGGAGAGCAACGGCCGCAGCGCCGGTACCATATGGAAGAACGCGCCATACGCGCCGTCCACATGATGCCAGAGCCCTTCGCGCGCCGCGACGTCCGCCACCGCGTCGATCGCATCGACCGCGCCGGTGTTGGTCGTGCCCGCCGACGAGAATACCATGAACGGCACGAGCCCCGCCGCACGGTCGGCCGCGATCGCCGCCTCGAGTTCGTCGACCCGCATCCGATACGCCGCGTCGACTCCCACCGTGCGCACGCGGTCGTGCGCGATCCCCGCGAGCTTCGCCGCCTTCACGATGCAATGGTGCGCCTGCGACGACACGTACAACGTGCCCGCGCGGATGTCGTGCCCCAGATGCTTCTCGCGCGCGCAGGCGATCGCGTTGAACATCGCCATCGAGCCGCCGGTCGTGAACAGTCCGCGCGTCGTCGCGGGGAACTGCATCCAGTCGCGCAGCCACTCGAGCACGTTCGCCTCGAGCTGCACGAGCGCCGGCGCGGCCTGCCAGATGCCGGTGTACCGGTTGGTCGTGTCGGCGATGAAATCCGCGAGCGCCGCCGGATAGATCCCGCCGCCCGGGATGTACGCGAGATACCCGGGCCCCGGCGTCGTGAACGACCGCGGGATCCACTCGTCGAAGAGCTGGCCGAGCAGCGGTTCGAGCGCAGTACCCTGCTCGGGCACGCTCTCGCGCATCGCGCGGCAGAGCGCTTCCACGTCGGCGTAATCACCGCGACTCGGCTGCTCGCGCAACCGCGAGAGATGATCCACCGCGCGCGCCACCACGGCCTCGCCCATCGCCCGCATCTCCGCGGGCGACAGGTCGAGGTTCGCGGGATCGTCCGGCGCGCCGCCGTTCACTCGCGCACGCCCTGCATCACTGCACGCACTGTCCGCGCGGATCGGGCTTCGGCTTGTCGACGACGATCCGGTGATCGAGGTTCCCCACCGCCGCCGCCGACTCCATCACGAGCCGGCTCACCGCGCGCACGCGCGCGTAGTCGATGTACTGCGGCTCGTCCGTCACCTGGTGGTAGTCGGAGTGCCCGCCCGTCGTCATGAACACCACCGGGATGCCCCAGCGCGCGTACATGTAGTGATCCGAACGGCAGTAGATGTTCTGCGGATGCCCGTTCGCGTCGATCGCATAATCGAAGGTGAAGCCGAGCTTCTTGTCCTTGTTGACCTTCTCGATCAGGTCGCCGAGCTCGGTCGAGAGCCGGCGCGAGCCCACCAACTGCAGGTAGCCCTCGCCGCCCTTGAGCAAGCCGCCGTCCATCGCGCTGCCGGTCACGTCGGTCGCGCCTCCGCGACCCACCATGTCCATGTTGAGCTGCGCGACGATCGACTCGCGCGGCACGCTCGGGTTCTCGGTGAAGTGGTCCGAGCCCCACAGGCCGGCCTCCTCGCCCGCATGCCAGACGAACACGATCGACCGCTTCGGCTTCACGCGCATGGCGGCCATCGCCTCGGCCACCTCGAGCACGGCCATCGAGCCCGAGCCGTCGTCGTCGGCGCCGTTGAAGATCGAATCGGCGCGCGCCCCGCCGTGCGCCGCGCGCAAGGAGTCGGTGAGCGCTCGCACGCGCGCGGCCTGCTCCTCCGTCGCCTCTACCTCGTCGTTGTCTGCACCCTGCGGCCGCACGATCTGCATGAACGCCTTCACCGAGTCATGATCCGCCGGGCGACGGTTGAATCCCACATGGTCGTTGTGCGAGCCCACGGCCACGTACTCGTTCCGCAGCTTCGGGTCGGAGCCCTCGAGGATCGCGACCACGTTGCGCCCGAGCGAACGCGGCGTGTCGTTGAACCTCACATTGGTCGTGACGCGCTTGCCGGTCATGCCCTTGGTCGCCTGATCCACCGGCACGCCGAGCATCGCCTCGGCAACGCGCCGCGTGATGCCGAGCTGCAGCGGCGCTTCCACCGTGCGCACGAACGTCGTGGTCGCCGGCTGCATCGCGTTGCGCACCGCATTCGGCGCGAGCTGCTCGGCGCCGATCCCGATCACGATCGCACCCTGCAGCGACGCCACGTAGCGCGGGTAGCCGGCCGAGGCGAGGAACTTCGCCTGGTCGAAGTCCGGCCCGAGCTGCGCCTGCTGCAACAGCACGATCTTTCCGCGCACGGCGGCGTTGTCGAGCACGTTCATGGTGTCGAGCGCGCGCCCGCCGTAGATCACCTCGACGTCGGTCAACTGCGGCGAGCGCCCGTTGGAGCGCGCGAGGAAGTCGCGGCCCGCCGCGAAGCTCTGCCCGTCGACCATGAGCGTCGACGCCGAGTCGAGCGCGCGCAGCACGAGCGGCAGGTCCTGGAAGAAGGTGCCGTTGTCGCCGCCGGGCTTGAGACCCATGCGACGCACCTCGCGCTCGATGTACGCCGTCGCGCGCACGTTGTACTCCGTGCCCACCTGACGCCCCATGAGCGAATCGTCGGCGAACACGTAGAGCCGCGTCATCAGGTCCTGCTCGCTGATCGGCGCCTTGGTCGGCGGGCCCGAATACTTGACCGGAAGCGGCTGACGGGCCTGCGCGGCGAGGAGCGCGGGCAGCAGGGCGGAGAGCGCGAGGGCGCGCCGGAACGGAGAGGGTATCATGGCGATGAACGATACTGGGTTCGACGCTCATCTGGTGCCACCCCGCCGGGAGTCCTACCTTGGGGAACCCCACTACCGGACTGCGTGACCGACTCCATCCGCCAGACCCTCCAGACCTCGCTCGGCGCCGGCTACAGGATCGAGCGCGAACTCGGTGGCGGGGGCATGTCCCGGGTCTTCGTCGCGCGCGATCTCTCGCTCGACCGCGACGTCGTCGTGAAGGTCCTGCCGCCCGAGTCCACCGAGGGCGTGAGCGGCGACCGGTTCCGGCGCGAGATCCAGCTCATCGCGAAGCTGCAGCACCCGCACGTCGTCCCGATCATCTCGGCCGGCGCTGCCGATGGCGTGCTCTACTACGTCATGCCGTTCGTCGGCGGCGAGTCGATGCGCGCGCGCCTCTCGCGCGAAGGCCCGCTCCCCGTCGCCGACGCCGCGCGCATCCTGCGCGAGGTGCTCGATGCCCTCGCGTTCGCCCACCGGCTCGGTGTGATCCACCGCGACATCAAGCCCGAGAACGTCCTGCTCGAAGCCGGTCACGCCGTGATGGCCGACTTCGGCATCGCGAAGGCGTTGCGCGAGTCGGGCACCATGACGTCCGTGGGCACCGCCGTCGGCACACCCGCCTACATGGCGCCCGAGCAGGCGACCGCCGATCCCACCGCCGATCATCGCGCCGACCTCTACGCCGTCGGGGTGCTCGGCTTCGAACTCCTCACCGGCACGCCGCCCTTCACCGGCACCGCGCAGCAGCTCATCGTCGCGCATCTCACGCAGCCCGCGCCCGCACTGCGCGACCGCCGCAGCGACGTGCCGCAGGCCCTCGCCGATCTCATCGCGCGCGCGCTGGCGAAGGATCCCGCCGAGCGTCCGCAGAGCGCACAGGAGATGATC
>JAYTNC010000364.1:0-4697 GCA_043748515.1 Gemmatimonadota bacterium
TTCCCGCGTCGGCCGCGTGATAGAACCAGCCGGGCCGGACCGAGACGTCGGTCTCGCCCGGACGCCAGACGGTGCCGTCGCGGTCACCGTCCTGCAGCGAACGCATCACTTCGTCACCGCGCATGCCCGGCGCGGTCACGATGCGCGGGTCGACGGTGGACCAGTGGTCGTGCCCGCTGCACCGCGCTCGTTGCCGATCCAGCGCACGTCGGGCCCCGCATCGGAGAACATCACCGCCTCGGGCTGCAAGCGGCGCACGGTCGCCCAGGTGCGGGGCCAACCGTAGACCTGTCGCTTGCCGTTGGGACCCTTGCCGCTCGCGCCGTCGAACCACACCTCGTGGATGCTGCCGTACCGCGTGAGCAGTTCGATGAACTGCTCGATGTACACGTCGTTGTCGCGCGACGTGTCGCCGTACGCCGGATGATTCTGGTCCCACGGCGAGAGATAGAGCCCCGCCTTGAGTCCCTCGGCGCGGCAGGCCAGAGACAGAAGCCGTCATGATGCTTCGCCGTGAGGATCATCGCCTTGAAGCCGGCCGCGCGCGCGGTGCGCATGAACTCCCTTCGGGGGAATGTGGCGGCCATCGTCCCGCCTTGCGACCCTTCGGGCGGAGGGCCACTATCCGGCAGTTCAGTTGACGCCCTCCTCGAGCCCGGCTCCCGTGGGAAGACCCGTCGCCGGATCCACGCGGATCCCGGCCATCTACATAGCATTGGGCCTCGCCTGGATCGGGCTCTCATCCATATGGCTGCGCGGCGGCGCGTTCGTGCTCGACGTCGAGCTGGTGAAGGGCAGCCTCTTCGTGCTGGCCTCGGGCGGCGTGATCTACTACCTGCTCCGGCGCGACGAGCGTCGCGTGGAGCTGCTCCGCGGCGACGTCGCACTCGCCGAGGCGCGCCTCGCCGACCACGACTCCCTGATCGAAGCGATCGAACGGGCCGTGCCCTCCGGCATCGTGACCTTCGATCGCGAGGGCGCGGTCCGCTCCTGGTCGCCCTCCATGACGCGCCTCGTCGGTTGGACCGGCCCCGAGTGCATCGGCCGCCCGCTGCCAGGGCTCGGCGCCGCCGACGAGATCGAGCTCCTGCGCAGCATCGGACACGTCTCCTCGAACGGCATCCCGGGTCGCCGTACCATCGCGATCGAGCGCAAGGACGGCACACGCGGTGATCTCGTCTGCGAACTCGCCGCGCTCGGCCACAACGCGCATTTCGCCGCCGACGCACCCGTGATCGCCGCGCTCACCGACGTGAGCGAGATCGAAGGGCTCCGCCGCGAGGTCGTGGCCGTCGCCGATCGATGGCGTCTCGGTGTGGAAGCCATCGGCGAAGGCGTGCTCGACTGGGACATCGCGGCTGACCACGTCACTCTCTCGCCGCGGGCGCTCGCGCTCCTCGACGCCACCGACTCCGGCGCACTCCGACCGGAGGACCTCTGGCGGTTCGTCTGGCCCGAGGACCTGCCGGCGCTGCGCGCCTCCGGCGACCGGCTGCTCGCGTCCCACGAGACCGAGCAGATGACCTTCCGTGTCCGGTCACGTCAGCACGCCTTCCGGTGGATGCGGCAGACCGCCGTCGTCGCGCTCGCACCCGACGGCACGCCGGAGCGGATCGTCGCGGCGCTCCGCGACGAGACCCACGCGATCTTCGCCGAGGGCACGCGCGTGGCGGTCACGCAGATGCACGAGGACCTGCTCGCGGGCGTCGACTTCGCCTCTACCTCGCTCAGCGTCTGCGAGCGGCTCCTCGCGCCGTTCAACCTGGCGTGCGCCGAGGTCTGGTCGCGCTCGGGCGATGGCCGCCTCTTGCTCCTCGCGCGTGCGCAGGCGCGGGCCGGCACCGAGATGCCCGCGGTGGCCGGCAGCGCTCCGCGCGGCGTCAAGGCGCCGCCACATGACGGCCCCACCGCGCGCGCCGCGCGGGAGCGCCTCACGATCGTCGCGCCGACCGGACCACTCACAGCAGCCGGTCACGCGGACGACGCGAGCACCGGCACCGCGATGGCGATCCCCATCCGCTCCGCCAACCGCGTCGTCGGCGTCCTCACCGCCGTCGGCGCATGGAGCGGCGAGCCCGATCCGCGGCTCCTCGCTTCGCTCGAGAGCATCGCGGGCGGACTCGGCGCGGCCGACGCGATCGCCGACGCGCGCGAGCGCCTGATCCTCAACGACGCCGCGGTCGCGAGTTCGGCGAACGGGATCGCGATCCTCGACGCCTCCGGCCGCGTCGTGCAGGCGAACAGCGCGTGCGCGTCGATGCTCCGCAGCGACCCCAACGCCCTCGTGGGCCAGCGCCTCGAGTCGCTCATGCGGGCGGACGACGACGAGCACGAGTCGCGACATGCGCCGGTGACGGAGTCGTTGCGGTGCGACTTCGTCGTCGACCACGACGGCGTGACGGCGCACATCCACATGACCCGCTCGCCGATCCCCGGCTCCGACGGCACCGTCGCATACACCGTCGCCGTGCTCGAGGACCTCTCGGAGCAGCGCCGCCAGGAGGCGCAGATCGCGCATCTCGCGCGCTACGACGCGCTCACCGATCTCCCCAACCGGCAACTCTTCCTCGAGCAGGCGCGCGGCGCGATCGCCCGCGCCGAACGCGCGAACCAGCAGGTCGGCATCCTCTTCATCGACCTCGACCACTTCAAGCACATCAATGACTCGCTCGGCCATGCGGTCGGCGACTCGGTGCTGCGCGCCACCGCGACGCGGCTCTCGGCCCAGCTCCGCCCCGGCGACGTCGTCGCGCGCTTCGGCGGCGACGAGTTCGTCGTCCTGCTCGGTTCGCTGCGCGACTCCGGCGAGGCGGGCGCGCTCGCCAAGCGCCTGCTCTCCGTGCACGAGGAGCCGCTCGCCGCCGGCGGCATCCTCCATCACGTGGGCGTGAGCGTGGGCATCGCGCTCTTCCCCGACGACGGTCGCGACCTCGACGACCTGCTCCAGCACGCCGACCTCGCGATGTACCGAGCCAAGGCCGACGGCCGGCAGACGATGCACTTCTTCCACCGGCAGATGGACGAGCTCGCCGTCCGGCGCAGTTCGATCGAACGCGCGCTCCACTCGGCGCTCGCGCACGACGAGTTCCGCGTGGTCTATCAGCCGCAGCTGCGGCTCCGCGACGGCGCGCTCGTCGGCGCCGAGGCGCTCATCCGCTGGCGTTCGCGCGAGTTGGGCGACGTGCCCCCCGGCGACTTCATCCCCGTGGCCGAGAATCTCGGCATCATCCGTCCGATCGGCGCGCAGGTGCTCGCGCGCGCGGCCACGCAGGCGCACCAGTGGGCGCGCGACGGTGTCGTCGACCTGCGGATCGCCGTGAACCTCTCGATGGCGCAATTCCGTTCGAACAACCTCGCGCAGGAACTCGCCGCGACCGTCGTGGCGGCCGGCCGCGACATGCGCCGGATCGAGCTCGAGATCACGGAGTCGATGCTGGCGGAGGACGCCGAGCGCGCCGAGCGCACCCTGCGCACGCTGCACGGCTCCGGCTTCGATCTCGCGATCGACGATTTCGGGACGGGCTATTCGTCGATGTTCGCGCTGCAACGGTATCCGCTGGCGCGACTCAAGATCGACCGCTCGTTCGTGAAGGATGTCGAGCACGATGCCAACAGCGCGACGATCGTGCGCGCCACGGTCGATCTCGCGCACGCGCTCGGGATCACCGTGCTCGCCGAGGGCGTGGAGACGGAGGGGCAGGAGCACTTCCTGCGTGACGTGGGCTGCGACGAGGTCCAGGGCTATCGGTTCGCCCGTCCCCTCGAGCTGCGGGACTTCGAGACCTGGGCGCGGCGTTTCCAGGCCCGCGCACCCGGGGACAGCCTAGCCCTCCCTCTGCTCGACTGACCCCCGTTCCTCCGAGATCGGGGGGACATCTTGCCTTGGACGGTGTACGAGGCGAGCGTCAGTCTGGACCAAATCACCCCCAAGAGGTACTCCATGCGCTTTTCCGCTCTCATGCTCACCGTCGCGCTGGCCGCGACCGCGACCGCTTCTGCTGCCCAGGACGCCGACCGTACCGTCGCCAACGGCGGCATCAAGATCGCCGGCTGGCTCGGCCGCGTGGACCGCCGCCCCGCCTCGCAGGGCAAGACCGTCAACGACTCGCGCCTCGTCGCCGAGGGCAACGCCTTCCGCCTCTCGGTGGGCCCGGCGGGCAACTTCTGGAACCCCGCCAACACCGCCAGCGGCAACTACGAGGTGATGGGGACGTTCAAGGAGCACAAGATGGCCGCGTCGCATCCGCATTCGTACGGCGTGTTCATCGGCGGCGCCGACCTGCAGTCGGAGAACGAGACACTCATGTACTGCATCGTCTACGGCACCGGCAAGTATTCGATCAAGACCTTCCATGGCGCCAAGGTCACGACGCTCGTCGACGGCGTCGAGAACGCCGCGATCCGCAAGGCGGACGCGAACGGCGAGTCGACCAACACCGTCGGCTGGCGCGTGCGCGACGGACAGGCCTCGTGCGTGGTGAACGGCACGGTGGTGAAGACGCTCCCGCGCGCCGAGTTCGTGGCGGCCGACCGCCTCTCCTCGACCGACGGCGTCTTCGGACTCCGCGTGAGCCACAACGTCGAGCTCACGGTCAGCAATTTCATGAAGCACTAGCGGTTCCGGTGCCGGCGGAGACCTCCCCGGCACGCCGTCGACAAGGCATTTTGACGGGGTGGGCCTTCGGGTCCACCCCGTC
>JAYTNC010000365.1:0-1502 GCA_043748515.1 Gemmatimonadota bacterium
TGAGGACTACCTCCACCTGAAGATCCTGACGTGCACGCTGCCGCCGCTCCCACGGTCCTAAACTGCCCTCAATTCACCCACACGAAATCCCGAAGAGCCCGAATTCGGTCTTTTGGCAGTGGGATGGTGCTCTTGGCGATCGTTGTATGGATGCCCCTGTTCGTCGCGACGATCGTGCTCGGTCTCGTCGGGGATCGGTTCGCTCGGCACGCATCGCCCGCTCGGCGGCTGACGATCGGGTGCTTGATGGGTGCTGTGGTCGGAGTCGTCATTGCGCTGGTCGAGCAGCGGTACCGAACAGGGAGCTATCTCGAAGTACGCGAGATCGGCAACGTGATCGCTATGGTCGTCGTTGGAGCTGCTACCGGATTGTTCCACGCATGGATCACTCGGATGCGCCACGTTCCGCGGTGAACGCTATTGACCGTGCCGGCGCAGGTCGACCTCGCCAGCCGACCCCGGTGCGCGCGATGGCAATGGACGCCCCATTCGAGACTCGATCGCAGCGCCCGCGGGACTCGTCGCATCCGCCGTGGACTCGCCATGACGCACGCAAGTTGGGGTCAGCATCGCGCCCCAGATGGAAGTGAGTGGACGCGATCACCGCTGCGGGAACGTGCACGTGCGCGTCCGTCACGCGCCGCCGGACTCGTGAGGCGTCATCCACTGCTCGGCGTGCGTGTCAGTCCGCTTGATGTCGCGCATCGTCTGCTGCACTCACGTCATCGCTTGCTCGACGTCGGTCATAGTCTGCTGGGCGCCGGTCATCGCTTGCGACTCGTGCGCACCGGTTGCGCGACACCGCTCTCCGGGCGCTCGTCGCTGCGCTCCGCGTGCGCGACACAGCGCGCCGCGCGCTCGCCGTCGCGCTCCGCGTGCTAGACGCTGCGCGCCACGCGCTCGTCGTTGCGCGCCACGCGCTCGTCCTTGCGCTCCGCCCGCTCGTCCTTGGTGGTCGCGTCCTGCACGTTGCTCGCCGGTCCTTCGTCGTCGGTGTCCGTCCGCGACTCGTCGGTGTCCTTCCTCTACTCGTCGCTCTCCGGTCGCTGCACTCGCGTCATCGGCCGCTCGACTCGGCTGTCCGCACTCGAGTTCCCCGTGTCCGCAGCCGCGTTGTCGGTGACCGCGCGCGACTTGCAGGTGGATGCTCGACTATCGCAGGTGGCTGCTCCTGCAACGCGACGGGTGACGAATTACTCGACAGTCACCGGCCGCGGCTTGGGGGTGATCGGCGGTGACTCACACATCTCCGCCCTTCAGTCCTCCTCGTACTCCGCCTCACCCAGCGTCTCCCCACCCAGCCCCGCCGCCCCCGCGAACCGCTGGTACTGCGCCAGCGCATACGCACTCAGCTTGTCGATGTCCACGAGCGGGTGCGGATAGTCGAACTCCGCCACGGTCGCCAACACGTTCGGCAGGTGCCGCTCGAACGTCGCCGCCACCACGTCGCGCAACTCGGGCCGTTGCGTGGTGAGCTCGGCGATCACCCGCATGCCGAACGT
>JAYTNC010000366.1:0-3220 GCA_043748515.1 Gemmatimonadota bacterium
TCACGTCGCGAAGTCGAGGCCGCGCTCGGAGTCGGCGGCGTGCCGGTCACCGTGCTGCGCGCCGCGATGATCATCGGCTCGGGCTCGGCGTCGTTCGAGATCCTGCGCTACCTCGTGGAGCGCCTGCCGATCATGCTCACGCCGCGCTGGGTGCGCACCGAGGCGCAGCCGATCTCGGTGCGCGACGTGCTGCACTACCTGATCGCCGCGCTCGAGACGCCGGCGACCACCGGCCTCGCGATCGACATCGGCGGCCCGGACATCTGGAGCTACGAGCGCATGATGAAGGAGATGGCGCGCGCGCTCGGGCTCAAGACGCGCTTCGTCATTCCCGTGCCGGTGCTCACGCCCAAGCTCAGCGCGCTCTGGATCCACCTGATCACGCCGCTCGGCGCGAACATCGCGCAGCCGCTGGCCGAAGGTCTTCGCAATCGCGTCGTGGTGCGCAACGACGACGCGCAGCGCCTCATGCCGCACCAGTGCCGCACCATCCCCGAGGCCATGGAGGCCGCGGTCGAGCGCTACGAGAGCGGCACGGTGGAGAGTTCGTGGTCCGACGCGGGCCCCCTCCCCGGCGATCCGGACTGGGCGGGCGGGACGCAGTTCGTGGATGAACGCGCAACGACGGTCGACGCACCGCTCGATGCCGTCTGGCGGGAGATCTGTGCGATCGGCGGCGAACGCGGCTACTACACGTCGGACTTCCTCTGGCACCTGCGTGGCATCATGGATCGCCTGCTCGGCGGGCTGGGCCTGCGCCGCGGCAGGAGGAATCCGACCGAACTGCGCATGGGCGACGCCGTAGACTTCTGGCGCGTGACGGCGATCGAGCCCGGCAAGCGGCTCGAGCTCACCGCCGAGATGCTGCTGCCGGGTGTCGCCACCCTCACGCTTGGCGTCGAGCCAGCGACCGGCGGCGGCACGCATCTCGCGCTGAAGGCGCGCTTCCGTCCGCGCGGCCTGTTCGGGATCGCCTACTGGTGGGCCGTGTATCCGCTGCACGGGATCGTCTTTCCCGGCATGCTGCGCGGCATCGCGCGCGCGGCGGTCAGTCCTCGAGCTTGAACGCGTCGGCGTCGAGATGCGCCGGGAAGCGCGCACGGTGTTCGCGCAGCGCTTCCATGGAGAGCTCGGCCTGCACGATCTGCGGCGCGTCGTCGCACTCGACGATCGTCTCGCCGAACGAGTCGACGACGGCGCTGCCGCCCGCGTACGGATGCTCGTTGCCGTCGGTGCCGCAGCGGTTGACGCCGGCCACGTAGCAGAGGTTCTCGATCGCGCGCGCGCGCAACAGCGTACGCCACGCTTCGTGCCGTTTCGCGGGCCAGTTGGCCACGTAGAGCAGCAGGTCGTACTCGGGCGCGCCTTCGCGCTGCGCGTCGGCGCGGTTGCGCGAGAAGACCGGGAAACGCAGGTCGTAGCAGACGAGCGGGCAGATGCGCCAGCCCTTGAGCTCGACGATCAGTCGGTCCCGACCCGCCGCGTAGCGCTCGTCCTCTTGCGCCATGCGGAAGAGATGCCGCTTGTCGTACGTGCGCGCCTCGCCGTCCGGCGTGGCCCAGACGAGTCGGTTGAACACGCGCGCGCCCACGCGGATCTGCACGCTGCCGGCGACGGCGGCCTTCAGCTCGCGCGCCTGCTCGAGCATCCAGCGCACCGTCTCGCCCTCCATGTCCTCCGCGGTCGAGACGGCCTCGTTGGAGAAGCCGGTGGTGAAGGTCTCCGGCAACACGATCAGGTCGCTCGCCGCCCCCTTCTCGCGCATGGTGCGCGCGAGCCGTTCCCGGTTGGCCGAGGGATCGTGCCAGACCGTGTCGGCCTGCACCAGCGTGATGTTCAATGCACCGTTCCGCACATGCGCGCCATCGGTCATGCCTGCTCCAGCCGCGCGATGGCGGCGTCGAGTGTCTCCTGATTCTTCGCGAAGCAGAGCCGGACCAGTCGCTGGCCCGCGGGCGCCGTTCCATAAAAGGGCGAGAGCGGGATGGTCGCGACCCCGTGCTCGGTGCAGAGCCAGCGCGCGAACTCGGCGTCCGGCAGGTCCGAGACGGCGGAGTAGTCGACGATCTGGAAGTAGCCCCCCTGCACCGCGAGCGGCCTGAGTCTCGTACCCGCCAGTTGCGAAATGAATCGATCCCGCTTGGCTTGATAGAACGCGCTCAGCTCCTGATGGTGCTCGGGATGCTCGCGCATCATCCCTGCGAAGGCCCACTGCGCCGGCGCGAAGCTGCTGAAGGTGTTGTACTGGTGCACCTTGCGCAGCTCGGCCGTGAGCGCACGCGATGCGACGCAATAGCCGGTGCGCCAGCCCGTGCAGTGATACGTCTTGCCGAAGCTCGAGACGACGAACGAGCGCGCCGCGAGCTCGGCGTGGCGGAGGACGCTCTCGTGGCGGCGGCCGTCGAATACGATGTGCTCGTAGACCTCGTCCGAGAGCACGAGGATCGGCGTATCGCGCACGAGCGCGGCGAGCCGCGCGATATCGTCCGCGGTCCAGACCGCGCCGGTGGGGTTGTTCGGCGAGTTCACGATGATCATCCGCGTGCGCACCGTGATGGCCGCGGCGAGCAGAGCCCAGTCCACGCTGAAGTCGTGCTCGCGCAGCGGCACATGCACGCACGCGCCGCCCGCGAGTGCGACCGCCGGCTCGTACAGGTCGTAGCAGGGATCGAGCACGATCACTTCGTCCCCGGTGCGCACCACGGAGAGCACCGCGTCGAAGATCGCCTCCGACGCGCCGGAGGTCACCGTGATCTCCGCGTCGGGATCGACGCGCACACCGAAGCGCGCCAGGGTGGCGTCGGCGATCGCCTCCCGCAGCGCGCCCACGCCGGTCATCGGCGCGTACTGGTTCTTCCCGTCGCGCATCGCCTGCGCGACGGCCCCCACCAGGTACTCCGGCACGGGGAAGTCGGGAAACCCCTGCCCCAGGTTCACCGCGCCGACCTCGGTGGCCAGCTGCGACATCACCGTGAAGATCGTCGTGCCCACTTTGGGCAGCTTCGATGTCGCCGGAAGCGCAGGAGCGCTGGCGGGCGGCGGAGTGCGGTCGAAGATGGTCACAGTCCAATCATGTCCGGCCCGCGCGCGCCCGCAAGGTCGTATGTTAGGGCACCTCCTTCCCGGACACTCCAGTGGATCAGTTCTACGTCACCATCCTGCAGATCATCGTCGCCTTCTCGGTCCTGTACGTCTGGGTCCTGCGCTACGACGTCGTCGT
>JAYTNC010000367.1:0-1619 GCA_043748515.1 Gemmatimonadota bacterium
CCCGCCGGCGGGCGGGATCGTCTCGACGGGCTACCTGCGGTTCGTCTTCGGCACGATCGCCCTGCTCGTTCTCGTCGTCTACGTCGTCAGCCTGCTGCGCGGCTGATGTCGATCGAACTCCGCATCACGCACGGCGCACGCGCCGGCGCGACTGAGCGGTTCGAGAAGTCGGTGATCTCGATCGGGCGCCACCCGATGAACGACGTGCGGTTCGACGCCAACAAGGACATCGACGTCTCCGGCCGTCACGCCGAGCTCCGCACGGTCGGCGACCGGCACGTGCTCCATGACATCGGCAGCACCAACGGGACCTTCGTGAACGGTGAGCGGATCGCCGCCGAACGCGAACTGCACGATGGCGACGTGCTCATGTTCGGCGCGGGCGGACCGCAGGCGAGTTTCCATGTGGTGGGAGCCGGAGCCGCAGTGGCGGCGCCCGCGACGCGCGTGGACCAGGCCGAAGCATCGCTGCCCGGAAAGCCCGCCGCGCCCGCGCGCCTGAACACCGAGGTGCGCATCGCGCATGCGGTGCAGAAGCAGACAGGGAAGATGCGGCAGATGATACTCGCCCTCGCTGCCTTCGTGGTCGTGGGCGGCGCGGGCGTCGGGTACGTCATGGTGCGCTCGTCAGGCGAATCGCGGAAGCAGATCGACACGCTGCTCGCGATGAACGACTCGCTCGCGCGATCGTTCGAACAACGCCTCGCGCAGACGGGCGTCGCGAGCGAGGCGCTCGAGGCGCAGCGCGCCGAGACGAAGCGGCTCACCGACCAGCTCCGTGCGCGGCGGGCCTCCGGCGGCGACGTCACCGAGCTCTCGGCGCAGATGCGCACCGCGCAGACGCGCACCGCGAGCATCGCGGCGACCGATTACCCAGCGATCGCCGCCGCGAACAAGGCCGCGATCGTCTTCATCGCCGTGCTCATGCCGGACGGCACCAAGTCGAGCGGCACCGGCTTCAACATCCTGCCGAGCGGGTTGATCGTCACCAACCGCCACGTCGTGCAGAGCGCCGACGGCACGCGCGCCCGACAGGTCGGCGTGATCTTCGAGAGTCAGAAGGGACAGTGGCGCGAGGCGCGCGTCGAGTACGTGAGCACGACCGACGAACTCGCGCTGCTCCGGCTGCTGACACCCGGCGATCTGCCGATCGTCACCGGCGTCGCCGGCGACAGCGAGGGCGTCCAGGTCGGCAGTCCGATCGCGATCCTCGGCTTCCCGCTCGGTACCGGCACGGCGGGCAACGACGGCGACATCAACGACCTCAAGCCCGTCGCGACGATGAACGTCGGCACGGTGAGCAAGACGCTCGGCGACAACATCCAGCTCGACGTCTTCGCGGCGCAGGGCTCGAGCGGTTCACCGGTGTTCGACGCGCGCGGCCTGGTGATCGGCGTGCTGTTCGGCGCGGCGCGCGAGAGCAACGGACGCATCGTCTACTCGGTGCCGTCGGCGCGGCTCGCCGCGCAGTTGCCGCCGGACGCGGCCGGCGTGATCCGCTAGGGCAGTTCGACCGGCGCCACGCGCGTGAAGGTCCGCGCATTGGCGTCCTGCGGCCGTTGCCTCGACGCGGCGCGCTCCATCTCGAGCAGCGCCCGGACCACCTTCGGCACCTGCTC
>JAYTNC010000368.1:0-4779 GCA_043748515.1 Gemmatimonadota bacterium
TGACGATGTCCGCTCGCCGGACGAGTGACCCGAGGTCGCGTCGGGCACGCTCGCGAGCGCGCGCAGCACCTCCTCCGCGGACTGCGGACGGTCCGCCGGGCGCTTCTCGAGGCAGCGCAGCACCAGCGCCTCCAGCTCCGCACTGACCTGCGCCCGCCGTTCACGGATGCTCGGCACGGGTTGCGTGGCGTGCGCGACCATCAGGCGCGCCGCCGAGCGCTCGTTGAACGGACTCACCCCGCAGAGCATCTCGTACATGACGAGCGCCGCGCTGTAGATGTCCGCGCGCGCATCGACGTTCGATTCGCCCACCGCCTGCTCGGGCGACATGTACGCCGGCGTCCCGATCGACACGCCGGTGGCCGTCGCGCGGGCACCCGACACCACGCTCGAGAGCGCACGCGCGATCCCGAAGTCCGCGACCAGCGCGTGGCGCCCCGAGAGCAGCACGTTCTCCGGCTTGATGTCGCGATGCACGATGCCGCGCCCGTGCGCGTAGGCCAAGGCATCGAGGATCTCGGTCCACTGGCGGATCGCCTCGGCCACGGGCAGTTCGCCCTCGCGCTCGAGGCGAGCGCGCAGCGACTCGCCTTCGATGAACGGCATCGTGAACCAGAGCAGGTCAGCGTCGCCGCCCGCACTGATGACCGGCACGATGTTGGGATGCTGCAGCGAGGCCACGACCCGCGTCTCGCGCTGGAATCGTTCGGCGCCTTCGGTGGACGCGAACTCCGACGGCAGCACCTTCACCACCACGCGACGGCCGAGCGCGAGTTCCTCGGCGAGGAACACGCGGGACATCCCTCCACCGCCCAGCTCGCGGTCGATGCGGTAGCCGGGCCCGAGCGAGACCATCAGTTGATTCAGCAGGTCGGTCACGGGGGCAAAACTACCGCCGGAACCGCATCGGGGCGAGAGGCCCACGGCGCTCGCGCACGGGGCTCGCGCACGGGGCGCAGCCTCAACCCGCCAACGCCTCGTTCACCTTGCGGCAGTCCTGCGCCCGAGCGGCAGCGGCCCGTTTTCGGTCGTCGTCATCCTCTACGGCTCCTCTGGACTGAACCGTTCGAACCTCGACCTCGCGGGAGATGTCTCGCACGCCGGCGTCATGCACGATGGACTGGAGCGCGAAGACCGACTTGCCGCAGCCCGAGCCGCCGGCGATCAGCGTGGTGCGCCCCCGGGGGATGTGACCACCGGGGAGCTCGTCGAAGCCGGCGATTCCGGTCGGCTCCTTCGGGATTCCCTGCGGCTCTCTGTTCAATAGATACCTTGCCGTTGGTACGTGCTGACGGGTGAGTGTATCGAGCGACCGAGTGAGTGGGAACATCGGAATTGTCCGTACAGATGTTCCTCCAGTGCCCGATACCGTATAGCCGCATTCGCGCCACCGAAACAGGTCCCGCTCGTCTTGTGCGAGGCACCCGCGACGGCTTGTGTTCGATTACGCGAACACTCCGAGACCTTCGCGTCGCCCTGCGGTAGCGCACCTGTCGGTCCGCGCTGCCACACCCCACGACACTCTTCGAGACCGTCTCCGATGTCATTCGCACCAACTCAGGCGCGGGCGCTTGCCCGTCAGCTCGTCGTTCTCTCGTGCCTCATGATCGCGGCCGCATGCGGCGATCCCACCGGAGCCGACGGCGGCACGGATGGCCCACCGGACCTCGGAGGCGAAACGCTCGGGCCCCCGGTCACGGCCGGCATGGTCGATGTCGGTGGTGAACAGGCGGCCTGCGGCGTCACCGTGGCCGGCAAGGTCTACTGCTGGGGTGGGGCGTTCGCGCGCACGGTGGTCCCGGTGAGCGAGCCGAACTTCAACTCCTGGTCGCCGCGGGCCGTCGCCGACGGAATGGTCTTCGCATCGATCGGAACGGCGAGCCAGTCCTCCTGCGCGCTCACGCTCGACGGCACCGCCCACTGCTGGGGGGCCAACACCACCAGCGGCTCGCTCGGGAACGGATCCACGGTGATCGAGGCCGTCTACACGCCGCGCCTCGTCTCGGGCGGCCACAAGTTCGCGCTGCTCGAGCACCTCGGGTCGAGCACGTTCGCGCTCACCACCACCGGCAAGCTCTACGCCTGGGGCTCCAACGGCGGCGCGCTCGGCGACGGCACGACGATCGATCGGCCGACTCCGGTCGCGATCGCGCCGACGCGGACCTTCTCCACCATCGCGTCCACCGGCGCGCTCACCGTCGCGATCGACACCGCCGGCGTGGCCTGGACGTGGGGCGCGAGCTGGTCCTCGATCAACATGACCAACAGCACCGCACCGATCCTGCTGGCGGGCACCGGCACGCGTCGGTTCCGCGCCGTGGCCGTGGGCTACCAGAGCGTACTCCTCGTGACCACCACGGGCGAGACCTTCGGCTTGGGCGTCAATGCCGGCACGAATGCCTACTACAACGGCCTCACGGCCGTCGCGCCCGGCCTCGTGTTCACCAAGGTGGCGACGGCCTTCCACACGCACATGGGCCTCACCGCCGACGGCCGACTCTACGCCTGGGGCTACAACGAATATGGCCAGGTCGGCAACGGCACCACGACGCCGCGCACCACGCCGATCGCGATCGGCGGCACGCTGCGCTTCCGCGACATCACGGCGCACAATGAGTTCTCCTCCGCACTGAGCACCACCGGCGAGCTCTACTTCTGGGGCCGCAATGCCGACGGGATCTTCGGCAACGGCGCGGCGCGGCCCGCCGACATCGCGCCCTTCTCCGCGGTCCCGCTCGGTCCGCAGGCGCGCGGTCTGGCGCTCATCATCTCGCCCGCGAGTCCGACGCTCAATGCCGGCGGGACGATCGACCTCACGCTGACGATCATGCGCATCGGCGGCGGCTTCACCACGAGCGGAGTCAACATCGGCCGTCCGGGCGCGGTCACCGTCTCGGTGCGCGACCTCCCGTCGGGCGTGAGCGCGAGCTTCCCCGCGGGATCGACCGTCGGCGCCGATCAGCTCGGCACCACACTGCGACTGCAGGGTTCGTCGGGCATGTCCGGCGGTGTCGGCAACTTCGGCATCCGCGCGCAAGCGTCCAACATGCCGACGCAGCCCGTGCTGCCGATGTCGGTGCTCAAGGTCAGTTCGTCAGGCAGCACCGGACTCAACCTGGTCTGCACGTCGGGCAGCACGCCCTCGTCGTTTCCCGACGGCTACCACTGCATGACCAACTCCTCCGGCCTGTTCGTAGCTGGGAAGTTCGCCATCCCCACGCTCACCAGCAGTGCGTGGTGGGTGGACGAGACCGCTGACGTCTGCGTGAGCTGGCGCAGCGACAACGATCTCGGTCGCTCGACCGCGCGCTTCAAGGGTGGACTCGGCGGCGGCGCGACGACCGTGACCGAAGGTCAATGGGGCGTGCTGGTCGGCCGAACCGGCTTGCTCGAGGGCGTCCCCGGCGCGCGGTACCTCTTCACGTCGAACCTCGATGCGCAGACGCAACTGCTCACGTTCAACGACGGCGCATCGGGTGACGTGATCAACAACTACGACTTCCAGCCGAGCGCGACCTGTCCGTGGTAGTGGCGCGTCGCTGATGGTGCGGTGTGACTACGGCCGCACCACGGAAAGCGAATGGCCGGCGAGCGACTCGCGCAGTGCATCGTCCTCGCCGGCGACCTCCACCAGAGTCACCGTCGCGCGCGCAGCGTGTCGGCAACCCGGCGATGGAAGATCTCGAGCCCCGGCACGCTGAGCTGAGGGATGCCCGTCGTCATTCCTACGGGCAGCACCAGCTTGAACACCGTGGCGCCATCGTCCGAGTGAGGCGTGGCGAGGCGGACGAGCATCGAACCCGGCTCGGGCCGGTCGGGCAATGACTGCGGGTGATGAAGGCGACCGGGACGCTCGACACACATCTGCTGGCCGGCAGCTACACCATCGAATTCGGTCTCGGCGGCTCGACGTACCAGCTCGAGCTCGAAGGACCGGTTGCTCTCACGGAAGATGCATTGCGCGCTGGTCCATCGTGCGAGCGCCCGACCTTCCGCTTCTACGAGTAGCCCGTTCGCCGCAGCAGAAGCCGACGCCGCCGAGTACGCGCGACAGATCGGTCGCTGGCGGTCACGGACCTCCCCGCCGCTTGCCCGACGCGCGGAAGAGCCGCGGGTTGCGGTGCATGAACCGCCGCACCGCATCGATGACGAAGGAGAAGCGTCCGCGACGCGAGTAGGCGTAGCCGATCACGCCCACGAGCAGCGCGCCGATGAGGTCGACGATCAGGTCGTGCATCGTGTCGCGGACGCCGGTCTCGTGGCGCATCATGTTCAGGTGCGGCCAGCCGAGATCGACGCCGTACTCGAAGATCTCCCAGGCCACGCCGAGCGTGACGGCGAAGCAGACGCCGAAGACAGAGAGCAGCGCGGGCCCGATCGCGCGCGGCAGGCGGTCGGTCTCCATCAACAGGAACATCACGATCCAGCCGACGACGCCGAAGAGGAAACCGGCGCCGGCGTGCAGGACGATGTCCCACCACCAGAAGCGATAATAGAAGTCGCCCGCGGAGCCGAGGAACAGCGAGAGGAATACGAAGAGGGCGGCGATGAGCTGGAACTCGGGCGGCACGTACACGCGCGAGCGCCGGAGCAGGTACGCCGGCACGACGATCAACCCGATGACCGTCAGGGTGAGGAAGAAATTCTCCCAGTCGCGTCGCAGCGCGAACAAGAGGAGAGCCACCACGAGCCACAACTGGATGGCGAGGGTGGCGCGATTCGTGAATCGGCGCGCGCGTGCGGAGAGAGGGGCCGCGCCCGCAGGTGGTGCGGGTCGCG
>JAYTNC010000369.1:0-3390 GCA_043748515.1 Gemmatimonadota bacterium
AGGTCGTTGCGCATGGTCATGGGCCCGAAGAGCAGCAACAGCGCGACGAACACACCGCAGAGCACGGCGAAGACGATGCCGAGTTTGCGGTCGTCGGCCGCGAAGACGAGCGTCACGCCGAGGAGGAGCACCGGCGGGATCAGGAGTCCGCGGAGCTGGTGCGTACGGAGCATCCAGAGCGCGTTCTTCCAGAGGATCGCGACCGCCGGCAGCCCCGTTGCCGCGAGCGGGATGGTGCGGCGCACCGACTTGGAGCGAACCACCGACCCACCGCCGCGCCGCGCGCGCATCTGATCGACGAGCTTGGCCTGACGCTCCGACGCTTCCGCGGCCGCCTCTTCGAATGCCGCATCGCTCGAGAGCACCCACCAGACGTGCAGCGCGAGCAGCAGCAGCGCCTGCACGAGCGCGAAGGCCCACGGCCCCGGCTCGCGCAGCACGACCGGCGCGAAGGCGAGCTTGATCGGATAGACGACGATCGACGCCGGCGGCAGCTCGAGGATGGCGACGATCGCTTCGAACGCCTGTCGCGCGTCGGAGGCACCGGAGACCCAGCCCCAGTGCGACCAGAAGCTCCAGCCGACGGCGCCGAGCGCCGCGAGGAAGACGAGCATCGCGGGCAGGCTGCGCCGTGCGCCGCCCGCGCCGAGCTCGGTGGCGCCGGCGCGCCAGAGACCGATTCCCAGGCGGTGCAGCGAGAGCGTGCTGAGCGCGACCCAGAGGCCCGCGCCGCGCATGAGGCTCGCGACCGGGTCGCCCGCGCGGTTGAGGATCAACGACCAGACCACGACCGATACGAGGATGGCGAGCTGCGAGCGCGCGAGCTTGTACAGGATGAGCCCGCGGCGGCTGACCGGCGCAGGGAAGAGCAGCGCGACCTCGGCGCGTGTGAAGGCGAGCGCGGTGCGGTCGGTGCCGAAGATCCACGACCAGGCGAGGTATCCGAGCACCGCGACACCGGCGAAGGAGAGCATGACGAGCGTCGTCGTGCCGTCCATCGCGCCACTGCGCGTGTTGCGCAGGAAGAAGAACCAGAAGTAGACGAGGCCGAGCGCGAAGGCCAACGCGTAGCGCGGGGTCCGCAGCCGCTTCACCTGACGCGTCAGGCGGTTCCGCATCGAGGTGCGGATCAGGTACCAGAAGGCGCCCCTCACGCGGCGACCGGTCCCTCTCCCTCGCCGGTGAGCGCGAGGAAGATGTCCTCGAGCGACCGGCCCGCGAGTTCCGGATGCGCGCCGATGATGTCCGGCAGCGACCCGTAGGCGACGCAGCGTCCGTGGCGGATCACGAAGAGCTTGGTGCAGAGCTCCTCGACGAGCGTGAGCAGGTGCGACGAGAGGACGACGGCAGCGCCGGCGCGCGCTCTCGCCGCGATCGTCGCGCGCATGCGGCGCATGCCCCCGGGGTCGAGCCCGGTGAGCGGCTCGTCGAGCACGAGCACCTTGGGGTCGTGCAGCAGCCCGCAGGCGATCGCGAGCTTCTGCTTCATCCCGCGCGAGAGTTCGTCGGGCAACGCGCGCCGCTTCTCGGTGAGGTCGAGCTCGGCGAGCACCGGCGCGATGCGGTGCTCGACGTCGGCGACGCCGTACACGCGCGCGACGAACCGCAGGTGCTCCTCGACGGTGAGATGGTCGAAGAGATGCGGTTCGTCGGGGATGAAGGCGAGCTGCTGCTTGGCGGCCACGCCGTCGGTGCGCAGGTCGTGCCCCACGAGCGCGACGCTGCCCGCCGACGGCGCGATGATGCCGGCGAGACAACGCAGCGTGGTCGTCTTCCCCGCCCCGTTCGGCCCCACGAGTCCGAGGACCTCGCCGGGCGCGACCGAGAAGGAGATGCCGTCCACGGCGGTGAAATCGCCGTAGTGCTTGGAGAGCTTGTCGACGGTGATCATCGAGGACGTTCCATGGTGCCCTGAAGCTAGCGTCCGCGCGCGCGGGTGCGCAGCCACGCCCAGATGCGCTCGGGGAGGAGCAGGTCGTCGCTGATCCGACCGACCTCGTCGGCCGCAGTCCAGTCGGCGCGCGACTCGGCGGCCTCGCGCTCCATGTCCCGCCGCTCGAGCTCCTCGCGGATCGCCATCTCGAGGGCGAGCTGCTCGGAGATCGCGAGATTGCTCATCACGAAGCCGCCTCTCGCATCGCGCGCGAGGCGGTGCCAGGCGGGCGGAACGGGAGGGAGCGGCGCGGGTGCGACGGCCTTCTTGCGCCGGCGTCGCGGCGCAGGCGGTAGGTGACGCTCCGCCCGGTCCACGCGTTCCACCGCGTCCTGCACGTCCGCCTCTCCGAGTGCCGACCAACTGCGCCGCGCGAGGAGTCTCGCGAGCACCTCGAGCGCATCTCGGCCGCGGTACACCCCGTCGCGCCAGAGACCCGGCACCAGGAGCTCCGGTCCGTCGTGTGACGATTCCGCATGGAGACGCACGCTCTCGAGCCGGACACCCCACGCGAGGAATCGTCGCCCGCCCGACGTGCGCCCCAGGATCACGGCGCTCGGCGCGCGCTGATACTGCCACCACGCGCCGTACCCGAACACTCCGACGCACCACACTCCGAGCGCCTCGGAGCGGGAGATCAGCGCGACCCAGATCGAGAGCGCCGCCACCGACGCCGCGACGAGTCCCATCGCCACGAGCGCCCAGCGGCGCCGGCGCGCGATGATGCGACCGTACCGCCAGTTCGCGATCTCGTCGCGGCCAAAGCCCCCGACGCGCAGCAGCTGCATGCCGCCGCGCGTGCGCGCGAATCCCATGGTGCCGGCCGTCACGCGCGCCTCCGCCTCGTCGACGAGGCGTTCGCAGGCCTCGACCGCCTCCCACCGCGTCTCGAGGTGCGCGAGATTCCACTCCTCGCAATGCGGGCAGATCACCCAGAGCCGACCGGTCCCGCGATCGAACGCGATGCGTCGTCCCACGGCGAAGCCGGGGAGTTCGGCGTTGCGGCCGAGGTCGCGATCGCACGAGACGCATTGGGTGTGCATGGCCGCCGGAATCTGGCCCTCGGTCGCCCAAAGCGACACGGGCGCACCCACCCGAGGGTGGGCGCGCCCGCGCGGCCTACCATCGCCTTGGCTCAGCGCGTCGCGCGCGCCATCGCCTTGAGCACGCCCGAAAGCGCCCGCACGCGCTTGCCGTCGGCGGCGGTCGCCGCGTCGCGGTCGAGCGCCTTGCCGAGCGCCTCGAGGGCACGCTGGCGGTCGGCGCCCGTCGCCCGCTCGGCCGCGCCGAGCTCCGAGGCGAGCGAGGCGAGTCGTGCCGCCGAGAGCCCGTTCCAACGGTTGAGCTGGTCGTAGTAGGCCCGCGCCACCGTGAACGTCGCCGGCCACGTGATGCGACGCTGGTCCTGCGGGTTGTTCACGTCGAGCACGACGCTCTTCGCCGCGTCGATCTCGTTC
>JAYTNC010000370.1:0-15885 GCA_043748515.1 Gemmatimonadota bacterium
GTCGAAGGGTGCTGCGGCCTCCGCGAGGAACAGCGCGACGCCGCTCGTGCCGCGGTAGAGCGCGGGCCCGAGCGTGGCGTAGGTGAACTCGTGTTCTCCCGTGCCGGCGTCCTCGTCCTGCGTCGTTCCCATCCACGTGGCCTCGCCAGCATACCGATGTGCGTCGCGCGCGAGCAGGCGCGCGATCGACTCGGCGGCGGAGTGCCAGAGACGCGTGTCAGGCATGCGGCGTGTCAGGCATGCGGCGTATCCTCGACCGGCGTCCAGTCGTAGTGCGCCGTGGAACCGGGATTGCACTCGAGTGCGGACGGATCGTATCCCGAGCGGCGGAGCCGCGCGCGCACCGCGTCCGCGCGGGCCTCGAGCGGCACGGCCTCCGCTGCGGACTCGCGGAGTGCGTCCGCGAGCAACCCGGCCCGATGTTGCCCGAAGCTCGAGCCATCGCCCGGATCCTCGGCGAGCGCGACGCCCGGTTCGCAGCGCTTGGAGAAGAGCGACGTCTCGGCGCCCATGAGCGGGCGCACGGCCGCGGTGATTCGCGCGAGCAGCGGCATGGCCGACTCGAAGCGCGCGTTCGGCAAGTAGAGCACCGCAGCATCCGAGCGTCCGAAATCGCGCGGGTGGAGCGGCGCCTTGAAGCGGAACGGGAGGCGCGCGCGGTTGAGCTCCTGCGTGATGTGGCCCATGAGCGGCAGCGCTCCTCGCGCGCTGATGTTCCAGTAGATGCGCACGATCGGCGAGTCGTCGGCGTCGTCGGCATCGCCGGTCGCCATGTAGAACCCCGGGACCAGCTGCCGATAGTCGCTCGGCACGCGCACCTGCACGCGGTCGCCGGGCTGCACCGGTGTGCGCGCAGCGCGGAACTGGTCGGCGGCGATCCAGAAGCGCACGCCCGCGCTCTCGGCGATCACTCCGCGGTCGTCACGCAGGGCGCGGACCACCCAACCCGACTGCCACGTGCCCGTGCCATGGTTGGCGCGCACGAGCATCCGAAGGAAGTCGCGCGGGTCGATCCGGCCACCGCCGCTGGCGCTGCGCGCGTGCGCGCCACTGGCGAGCCGACAATGGACCTGCGCATAGATCTCGTCGGCCACTGCGCGCACGGTCGCCGCGTCGGCATCGCCGGCGATCGCCGGACCGAAGCGCGCGACGATGAGATCGATGACGTCGAGCATCATCGCGCCTCCGTGCCCGTCGCGAGGCCGAGGAAGCGCTCGGCGTCGGTGAGCGGCGCGCGCAGGAGATTCAGGCCGAGCTGGAACGCGAGCACCGCGCCACGCGGCGGGAACCAGGACGAGTGACACCACTCGTACGACGATTGCAGGAGCCGCGCGCCGGCGGATCGTACGGCGCGTGCGCGGAGCTCGAGGGCGCTCTCGGGCGTGAGTCCGAGTGCGTCCGCGTACGCCGACCAGCACGCGACGAGTTCGGCTTGCACGCGGGGGAAGGCGCGCTGGAACGCCTCGCGCATCGCCGCCGGCGATCCATCCCGCAGCGCGCCCGCGGGCGCCGGGGCATCTCCGTCGGCTTCGTCATGCTCCGCCATCGCCGCATGGATCGCGTCGGCGATGCAGGAATGGAATGCCGAGCCGACGTCCCATGCGGGATCGCCCCAGGACGCGTCCTCCCAGTCGATGAGCCAGAGGCGCTCGGGAACGAAGTGCGGTGCGCGTGCGCGCACCAGCACGTTCCCCCACTTGAGGTCACGGTGCACGAGCGTCGTCGGCGCCCAGGCGTCGCGCAGCGCATCGAGCGCCTCCGAGGCGCCCGGCGCGGCCTGCAGTTGCTTCACGAGCGCGAGATGCGCGGCGGAGAGATCGCGGAGCATCGCAGGGACGGGTCGGCAGAGATCGAGCACCCACGGGGGCGCGAGCGACTCGAGGCCGAGCGCATCGCGGTTGTGCGCAGCGCCGGCCTTCGCGTCGCGGTCTGACGCATCGCGGGCCTGCGCGTCGTCGGCGCGCACCGCGTGCACGCGCGCGAGCGCCTCGCCGAGCAGCGCGCCGATCCGCGGGAACTGGGCGGGGCCGTCCGCATCATCGAGATCGTGCGCGTTGCAGGCCTCCGCGACGAGTTCGATGGTCAGCAGAGCGCGCGCCTCGTCGTAGGCGACGAACGCGGGCAGCAGCGCGCGCAGCGATGCGAGAGATTCTGTCCCCGCCACACGCGCGTAGAACCCGGCCTCGCGCGCGAGGTTCTCCGCGGCACCGGCATCGCGGGGTTCCGCCTGCTTCAGGAAGAGCCCTGGCGCGTCACGCACCGCGACGCGGAAGCTGCGATTCCTCGCGGAGATCGGCTCGACGCTCACCTCGCCTTGCACGATGTCGCGCGGCGTGAGTCTGTCGATGTCGAGCAGGTACCGGACGACTTCCTCGGGGACGAGCGGCTCACGGTCGAGCCCGCCGCGCACCGCAGAACGCCGATCGGCGCGGAGTGCGCGATCGGCGTCGGCGGGCGGACGAGCGTTCACCGCGGCCCCTGCGGTCCTTGCGGCTCCAGCGTCCTCAGCGACGCGTCTGCGACGTGCTCGTCGGAGCGTGCGTGACGCACGACAGATCCGTGGTATCGCAGCCCGGGCGGTTCTTCGTCGGGCGCGGCTTGGCGGGCTTCTTGGCTGGCTTCTTGGCCGGCTTCTTGGGCGCGGGCTTCTTCTTCGGCGCTGCCTTCTTCTTCTTGGCCGCCATCTCGGTCGCGTCCCCGTCCCAGAGCTGCGTGAGCGCATCTCCGGAAAGGAAGTCGAATCCCGCCGGTGCGTCTTCCAGCATGGTCCCGCCTGAGCCCTGCCCGAACACGTGGTGCACGGTCCTGCTCCTTCCGGCCTTGCCGGAACAAAGTGTCTCTCGAACCACCGCCGTGATCACCCCGCCTATTGGGTGCGGCGCGAGACTAATAGGCAGACGCGGGCCGTCGATGTCAAATCGCGTCGCGCGGTTGCGGATGCCTTGTGTCGAGGTGATCTTCGCCCGATGCGCACACTCGCCTTCTCGATCGCCGCCGGCCTCGTGCTGGCGGCCACCCCCCTTGTTGCCGCCCCCCTCGGGGCCCAGTCGTTCCCCACGAGCTGGGATCCCGCGCTCATGCAGCGCGCCGACGTGAAGGCGGCGCTCGCGTACATCGACCAGCGCTTCCCGCAGCAGGTGGAGGAGTGGATCCGGCTCGCCGAGATGCCCGGGAAGTCGACGAAGGAGCAACAGCGCGCCGCGTACGTGAAGGCGGCGTTCGAGCGGGAGGGGCTGCGCGTCTCGGTCGATTCGATCGGCAACGTGACCGGCGTGCGGAAGGGGACCGGCGGCGGGCCGACGATCGCGATCGCGGCGCACATCGACATCGTCTTCCCGCCGGAGACCGACCTGCGTGTGCGCCGCTCGGGCGACACGCTCTTCGCCCCCGGCATCGGCGACAACACGGCCTCGGTCGCGGACATGCTCGCGGTGATCCGCGCGATGAACGCGGCGAAGTATGAGAGCAAGGGCGACCTGATCTTCCTCGCGACGGTGCAGGAGGAGCTCGGCCTGCGTGGCATGGAGTACTGGCTGAAGCACAACCCGCGGCCCGATCTGCTCATCGTGCCGGACGGCGAGTGGGGGCAGGTCTGGTACGGCGCGCTCGGCATCTACTGGACGCGCTACGTGTTCACGAGTCCCGGGTCGCACACGCTGATGTCGCGCGGCGTGCCGACGCCGGTGAAGGCCCTCGCCGACGCGATCGACCGCATCTACGCGCTGAAGTTCCCGGGCCTTTCCGACGGCGCGGTGATCAACGTCGGGCAGGTGCATGGCGGCGCGATCTTCAACGCGATCCCGCAGGAACTCTACTTCACGGTCGACCTGCGCAGTCCGGATGCGGTGCTGCTCGACTCACTCGACCGCACCATCACGCGACTCGTACGCGAGGCGGCGGAGCGGGAGAAGGTCGGCCTGCGCGTGGAGTTCGAGCAGCGCAACGTCGCCGGCGGCACGGCGGCGCAGCTCGCCGGAGCGCGCGCGCACCCGCTCGTGCAGACCGCGATCGACATCCAGCACGCACTCGGCATCAGCCCGGGGATGCCAGGCGCGCAGGAGGCCGTCGCCACCGGCGCGACCGACGCGAATCCGGGCGTGGTGCGCAAGATCCCGAGCATCGCGATCGGCGGCGCGAAGGCTGCGGGGGCGCATCAGCTCACGGAGCACGCGATCGCGTCGAGCGCGCTGCCGGCGACGAAGATGCTCCTCCTCATGCTCGCGACGTTCGGCGACGGCGTGCGGCCGGTGCCGTCGCGGATCGTGCCCTGATCGTGCAGTCGTTAGCAGTGAGCGTGCGCTGATCGCGCTGGAGCGGACTCAGCGCGCCCGCAGCCGGGCGAGCAGTTCCGGCATCGCGTGCAGATGGTCGATGTGATCGGGCGCCGTGTTGCCGGCGAAGCCGAGCAGTTCGAACCCGCCGGCGCGCACGGCGCTGAGCTGCTGCATCCCGCGCGGGCCCCACTGCAGCACGGGCGCGCGCCGGAGCCCGAGCGCGGCGAGCAGCCAGTCCGCCGTCTCCGTGGTGCTCGCGAAGGTGCCGGGGAAGATCTCCGAGTGCGTGACCATGAACCGCTTCTCGCCCCGCACCGCCGCGCGCGCGAACTCGGCGAAGGCCACAAGGTGCGTCGTGTCGAGCGCGCCTGAGTCGGCGAGCACGCGGCCCTCGGGGACGTACGACGTGTGCATGCCGTCGAGCAGCATCACCGCGTCCACGCGCGCGAAGTGGCGTGGCTCGAGCAGGATCGCGCGGATGGCGCCGTGTCCGGCCGAGAAACCGACGAGTGCGATGCGGCCGATGCGCTTCGGAATTCCGGTCACCGACTCGATCTCGCGCGCGATCGCGGCGAGCAGCGAGTCGAATGCTGCGGGCTCCGCGAACGCGCGATGATACGCCCCCGATCCGGCGCCGAGGTTCACGACTGCGGAGACCGCGCCGTCGTCGAGCGCGGCGACCGCCTGCTCGGGGAGCCAGGCCGCGCCGTGGAAGTGGATCACGACGTCCAAGAGTGAAGCCGCCGGTGCGTTCACCGGCACGCGCACCGCGACGCTCCGTCCGGCGAGACCCGGGAACGACCGCGCGGTGCCAAGCAGCGCTCGCTCCGTGAGCCGTTCGTGCGCGCGTGTCGTCTCCTGCATCGGCGACGGGTTCTGCCCTGCGGCCGGCGGCAGGGCAGGGCGCTGCGCGACGGCCGCGCCGGGCAGGGCGAGCGCGGCGGCGAGGAGCCAACCCTGCGGCGACATCCGTGAGATCAGGGCTTGATGACCGCCGCGATCGCCGCGGCCGCGACCTGTTCGTCCTGCGCGCTCGTCGCGCCGCTCACGCCCACCGCGCCGATCACGCGGCCGTTCACGATGATCGGCAGGCCACCCTGCAGCGTGACCAGCCCTTCGATCGAGAGGAACGTGAGCGTGTCGCTCAGCACGCGGTCGGCGTAGACCTTCGTCGAGCGGCCGAAGCGTGCGGCGGTGCGCGCCTTGCCGAGCGCGATCTGCACCGAGCCGGTGCTCGCGTTGTCGAGCTTGATGAAGCCGAGCAGGTCGCCTGCGGCATCGGTGACGGCGATCGAGAGGTTCCAGCGATTGGCTTTGGCCGTGGCCTCGGCGTGCGCGAGTAGGGCTTTCACCGCGTCGCTCGTGAGCGCCTTGGTGTCGGCGAGTTGCGCGGTCGCGGCGCGCGGCGCGGTGAGCGAGAGTGCGACGACCGCCGCGGCGGTGACAACGTGGCGGAGGGACGAGCGGAGCGAGGTGGAGTGGCGCATGGCGGTCGGCGTTGATGGTGAGTGCGGCTGCGGTGAGCCCCTACGGCGCGGTCTTGTGCGGCGGTCGGAACGGCGGACAGCGGACGTTATCCTCTGGATCCGGACGCGGCAAACGGCGCCCGCGCCTGCGTTCCGGCGGGATCCGGCCGCGCGCCGTGCTTCCCGCGCGCCGTTCCACTATCCTTCTGTCATGACAGACGACTACAACGACGCCGACGACGAACGCGAACTCGGCGAAGCCGACGGCGAGACCGAAGCCACCGTGACCTGCCCGCATTGCGGCGAGTCGGTGGAGATCACGCTCGACCCCAGCGGCGGAGACGTGCAGGAGTACATCGAGGACTGCGAGGTCTGCTGCAATCCGTGGAGCGTGACGGTGCACTTCGACGTCGAGGGGAAGGCAGAAGTCGAAGTGGCGGTACTGGACGACTAGTGGTCCCGCTCCCCGCGCGCGCCCGGACGATCAGGCGCCCGGAGGCAGCGTGAAGTCCAACTGCAGGCTGTCGGGAGCCGCGCCTCCGACCCGCACCGAATCGCGGGCCGTGGAGTCCGCGCCGGACGCCGCGCCAGCCGGCGGCTCCGCCCACGCGCGGAGGCAGGTGTCGAACCCCCGGCCCCAGCTGCCGATCATCGCCGAATAGCGCCCGTTGGCATCGGTGGTGTCGGCGTCCCGGTCGCGCCACTCGGTGCACGCGGGGAAGACCCGCGCCTCCACCCGTATGGCGACGCCGGCCGCGGGCGCACCACCCGCCGTGCGCACGGTGCCGTGGATGACGAGGGAGGAGAACTCGCCGTCGATCGTCGGCATGAACAGCGGGTCGCGGCAAGCGCCGAGCGCGAGCGCGCCCGCGAGCAGCGGCACGGCGAGCAGCGGCACGGCGAGAGCGCGTCGGAGGATCATCGCCGTCACCGGTCGAGGATGGGGAGATAGGCGCGCCAGGGACCCACGGCGTCGCGATGCCGCTTGGCCATCACGCGCGCGGTCTGCGCGAGGTGCCCGAGGTCGTGTGCGACCCAGGTCGCGAGCAATTGGCCGAGCGTGACCGGGCCGAGCGCGGGGTGTTCGCCCTCGAGCGCCAACTCACGGTCGGAGAGTCGCCAGGAGCGGAGCGTCGCGAGGTTGTCGGCGCGCAACGCGGTGAATTCGTCGAGCAGCGTGCTGATCGACTTGCCCTCGCTCTCGCGCGACTGCGCGAAGCGATCGTATGGCGCGAATCGCCGCTCGGCCCCCTGCGCGAGGATCAGTCGCGCGCGCGGGATCCAGTCGGTGCGCTCGCCGTGGATGAGATGCCCCACGTTGTCGAACGGCGTGAAGGTCTCGGGGCCTTCATCGGCGGTGATCCAGACGTCGGGGAGGCCGGCGAGCAGCGCGCGGAACGCGGACGGCGTGCGTTCGAGCACGGCGATGCCGTCAGCCAGATCGGCGGGGCCGATCACCGCGCCGGGCATGCGGCCCCCGCCACGGCGATCGTGGGGTACGGTGCGCCGCGGTAGCAGGTCACGCGGCCGCGCTCGGCGTTCACGATGTGCCATGTTCGCGCGGGTTGCGGTGTTTGGCGTCCATCGGCCGAGACGAGCACGTCCCGATACGACGCGTACTCGCCGGCACCCTTGAACTCCATGTCGGCGCGTCCGAGGACGATGCGGAGCGATGTCCCCTGCCACTGCAGGTCCTCGACCCGGTCGTAGACGCCGCTCTCAGGCATCGAAAGACGCAGCCCTGTTCCGTCGATGATCTCGAACTTGAGCCGCGCGTAGCTCGCGATGCGCATGGATGAAGTGAGTGCCGTCGAGCGCCTCGATGAAGAGCGAGCGACCGATGAAGAGCGAGCGACCGATGAAGCAGGCATCGCGCGCAGCGACGCTGAGCGTGCGCGCGCGGCGATACGAGAGCGTGTCACCGAAGGCGAGATGACTCACGCGTCCGAGGGCGTCGTCGAACACGAGGATCCCGCCCGTCGCGGGATCGTGCAACTCGGTCGCCGGGTGCCGGAACTCACCGGGGCCCGCACCGGCGCGCCCGAACGACTGCACCATCCGACCGGAGAGATCGAACACCTTCAGGAAGGGTGCGTTGTCGTGGAGGCTCAGGATGCGATCCCCGATGACGAGCACGCGTCGCGCTTCCTCGAGCACCGTCCCCGCATCCTCCGCGCCGCCGATGCTCACCGCGCGCGTCACGGCGACACGAACTCCGCCGCCGCGACCGTGCGATGGCGGCCCCGGTCGCGCGCGAGGCGATAACTGACGAAGGGCCGAAAACGCGCGCCGGGACGTCGGGGGACAGTGACCGTGCCCTCGTAGCTCTCCCCCGGACCGACGACCACCGGCCCCATGTCGAGGATCGCGATGCAACCCCACGACACCTGGTCGCGCAGCGTGCCGGGGCCGATGATGTCGACTTCCGGACGCGCGATGCCGCCGCAGGCCGGAAGGTAGATCGGCTCGGAGCGCGTGTTGAGGAGCGTGTAGCGGATCGGGACCATGGACTCCGTCACCTCTGCCGTCACGACCGCGACGTCGAGCGACACGCGCGCGGGCGCGGTCGGTGAACCGCAGCTCGCGAGCGAGAGTGCGAGGACGAACGTGAGTGCGATCGGCCTCAGGCGGTCCATCGTCCGACGCTCGAAGGCGGTGCCATGCTAATGCTCCCGCAGCTCGAAGCGCTGCATCACCAACTGGGGGACGGGTTTGCCGGCGCGCCGCGCCGGGAAGTACCGCGATGCCATCAGCGCCTCGTGCGCCGCGGTCGCGAACAGTCGGTGCACCGGACCGATGAGGCGCACGGAGGAGGGCCGCGCACGTCCGTTGGAGTCGACGATGAAGGTGAAGTTCACGCTGCCGCTGACGCCGGTGCCGATGAGCTCCCGCGGGTATCCCGCGATTACGACGGGACTCCGCGGCTGCACGGTCCTCTCCACTTGCGAATCCAACCACGCACCCGTGACGTGCGGGCGGTACTCCTCTGGCGGGCCCGCTGTCGTCAAGGCCGGATCCCGGAACGGCACCGCACCCGCACTCGCCTCTCCGCCGAAGGCGCCGAACAGCGCCGCGCTCTGCGCCGCGGAGAGATGCAGGCTGAACTCCCACCCGCCGTTCGTGCCGGTGAGGAGGAATGCGCCGGAGGTGTCGCCGAGCAACGGTTCGAGGAGGAATTCGTTCGGGCCGCTGAGGCGGGAGGTCAGGCTCGCGAATGCGTCTCCGCCGCCCCCACGCCGCGCGGACTCGCCGGCATCGACCGCCTGCCGTGCCCAGCGCACGAGCGAGTCCGGTGAATCGACCGAGATGTGGAACGTGCCGGTCGGCGCGATGATCTGGACGTACGCACCGCGCCGCGCCTCAACGAGGACCATGCCCGAATCGAGCGGCACCTGCAACTGCCACTCCGCCCAGCGGACGTGCGGCGTCGTCGGTGCCGTGAAGGTGGTCGAGAAGGCACACAGTATCGCGAGAAGCGTCAATCGCATCGGCGGATCGTCGGTATCGGAGAGGTGGCGTGATCGTTCACAGGCATTTCGTCAGTCGCACCGGCGCGTCCTCGCGCAGCACGAACGGTCCGAGCGTGTCCGCCTCCACCACCACGCGCATGGTGAGCGCCCCGCCGTCCCAGCGGCCAAAGTAGAGCGCGGGCAGCGTATCGGGCAACTCGCCCTCGCGCACCGGCCCTCCCATCTCGCGTACGTGCACACCCGCGACCGCGAACGTGCCGTCGGCTGAGAGGATGAGCGGCGCGGAGAGCCCACCGTGCGCGCAGTCGTACTCGGACGTACCGCCCTGCGCGTCGAGCGCGAGCGAGAGATGCGCGCCGTTCCAGTCTCCCGTGATCAGCGCGCCGTCGAGGGGCACGATCGGCCTGCCGTCGCAGGCCGCGAGGGCGAGGAACGCGGCGCCGCTCAGGGCGACGCGGGACAGGAGACGCGGCAACGGCTGCACACTGAGTTCTACCCCGCGGCGCGGCTCGTGGTCACCCGACGAACGATCGTGCGCTCCACTCGCTGGCGCGGCAACTGCGGCGCGACCATCGCCTTCGATCCTGAGCCCCTACGACTTGATCGGCCCGAGCGCGATGCCGAGCGTCGCGAACAGCAGCAACGTGAACGCCACGATCCCGACGACGGCCATCGCGCCACGCACGACGCTCCAGAGCGATTCGTTCGGAACGCTCTCCGGCCAAGGGCGGGCGCGGAGATTCCTGTCCGCGATCGCCCAGGCGCCGTAACAGAAGAAGCAGGCCGCCGCCGCGGCCAGCGCGACCCAACCGGCCGGCCGAGCCCAGGCGGCCGCGGCGACCACCAGAACGCCGCCGACGATGTCGATGAGCAACCGGTCCGGCGGCGTCCGATGCGCCCGCGCCCGGAGGATCTCGGCGAGGCTGGCGTTGGGTGGCGGTTCGATCGCGTTCATGCCGAATTCTGCATCATCTCGGCTGGCCGCGTTAGCCTCCCCCCGGTTGCATTCTCCTTCCGGGTCCTCTCAGACGACCTTCTGCCGCTCGAGCCGCTCGACGTCGGTCGGCGTCGGTCGACGGGTCACGAGGGCGGTGGACGCGCATCCCCGCCACGTCTCGATCATGGAGTGGCGGGCTGGCGCGTTGAGAATGCGAAGCGTGTGCGGGACCGAAATGGCTGTGCTGCGTCAGGTGCACCGGTGTGGAGCGGGCTGCGCCGTGGAGACGCAGAGCGCGGCGTCGAGTCCGCTCGCACTGCGATACACGTCGCGCAGCGCCTTCACGCCGAAGTGCTGCGAGGCGTCCTCGCACTGGCGGCGGCGCAGGTCGTATGCGCTGTCCATGAGGCCGCGTCTCGTGGACGTGTCCATCACCACGACGACGACCTCGGAGGGCATCGGCACGGGAGTGAGTGCGAGCGTGCGGCAGTCGATCAGGAGCGCGTGCCCCGCCTCGCCTGCCGCCGAGATCATCTGGTCCATGATGCCGCAGTTGACGCCGACCCACTGGTTCTCGGCGCGCTGGCCGAGCTGCGCCATCTCGGTCGGCGACCAGACGAGGCTCCCGGCCACGGCGAAGGCGCGCAACGTGGCGAGCTCCACGGCGGCGCTGGACGCGAGGCCTGCGCCGAGCGGCACGTCGCCGGCGAGCGATCCCGCCCAGCCGGTGAGCGCGCGCGACGACTCGCGGAGCGCCCACGCGGGCCCACGCACGTACTCGAGCCAGGACGGTCCGCCGCGCGCGATGGTCATGAGGTCGATGGTGCCCGACTCCCGCTGATCGAGCGCGTGCACTTCGACCAGCGGCGCGTCCTGCGGAGTGAGTGCGATCGAGACGGCGCGCGCGGGGAGCGGCAGCGAGGGGAGGTCGATCATCGTGAGGGCGGAGCGGGAGCGGTGCCGCCCGTCACGCGTGCCTTCACGGCCGCGCAGCCAACTTCGTACGGATCGTGCGTCCCCGCCGCGTCAGCGCCCGCGTCAGCGCCCGCGTCAGCGCCCGCGGGGCGGCACTTCGACGCCCGCGTCCGAGAGACTGGTGGCGGCGCACCTGGTGCAGATGCCGTGCGTGATCCGCTTGCCCGTATGCCTGCCGAGGTACTCTTCGACCTCGCTCCAGTAGCCGGCGTCGTCGCGCACGTTCTTGCACCAGGAGCAGATCGGCAGCAGGCCGGAGAGCGTCGCCATCTCCACCCGTGTGCTCGCCAGCTCCTCGTAGTGCTGGCGCATGGTGGCGACGAGGATCGACACGTAGATCGCGACGGTGAACATGCTCGCTTCCAGATCACCGCTCAGCTGGAGTCCGCTGGCGACGCCAGCCCAACCGAGCAGATCCGACAGCACGCCAAGGGTCACGCGCGCCACGTGGAAGAGTGCATGCAGGAGGAGCACGTTGGCTGGCGAGAACGCCGGTCGCCAAAAGTACGACGGCCCTCGACGGAACGTGACGAACGCCGCCGCCGCGAGCGCGGCCCACACGATGCCGTTGGCGACGAGTCGCCAATGCGACGGTTGTTCGAGCGACAGGAAGAACACGACGGCGGCGGCGTGCGCGACGGTCGCACTCACCACCCACGCCGTGGGTCTCGCGCGCCCCGCGGTCGCCGCGGCGCCGAGCAGGATGATCCCTTCGGCCAGCGTCACGAGCACAGTCGGCACCGAGCGGCCGAACCAGTAGGGCAGGACGGGCCGCGCGGCGAAGAGGCAGTTCGTCAGGACCATGATCCACGCGGCCCACATCCAGTGCCGCATCGGGACCGATCGCGCCTGTGCCGCCCATGACTGCGTGAGCAACCCCGCCAGGATCGCGGAGATGCCGATGGTCGTGAGGTAGGTGACCGTCTCCTGGGTCATCGCTTACGCCTCTTGCTGGAACACTTCGAAGCCCAGGGGCACACCGCGCGCGAGTCCCGCCTGGAAGGCCGGCAGCGATCCCACGTGCGTCCAGAAGGCGTCGTCCGAGGGATGGTCGTAGCTCGACTCGAGCGTGCTGCGTTTCGTGTCCCCGTCCTCGAGCGCGAAGTAGCAGTTCAGTTGCAGGTGCTCGACGATCTGGTTCCCGTCGTACGGTTCGTGCGCGAACTGCCGCTTGAGGCTCCACATGAACCGCGGATCCCCCTCGCGGTCGTCGAAGACGCCGCATTCGAAGATGAACGAGTCGTCGTGGACCTCGACCGGCATCGCGGCGAACTCGAGGAAGGCGCGCAGTGCGAGAGCGACGTCGGGCCTGTCGGCGTCGAAGCCCGCGCGCACGAGGCAGGTCTCCAGCCCCGCGAGGGCGTCGTCAGTGGTGAGCATGGTCTGGAAGTTACGCGGGAAGGCGCCTCGGCGCCCCGGCGCCCGCCCCGGATGTCCCTGCCACCCAAACCCTTCCGCGATCCCCGCCCCTACGCCCGCCCCAACGCCCGCCCCGATGCGCGACATCCGCTTCGCCTTCCGCACGATCTCCAAGACGCCGTTCGTCCCGGCGGTGGCGGTGCTCTCGCTCGCGCTCGGCATCGGCGCGAACGCGGCCATCTATTCGCTCTTCGACCAGATCCTGCTCCGGCCGCTCCCCGTCGCCGCCCCCGACGAGCTCGTGAACCTCAGCATGCCCGGACCCATCCGCGGCAGCGACTCGTGCAACCAGTCCAGTGGCTGCGACGTCATCTTCAGCTACCCGATGTTCCGCGACATCGAGCGCGAGCAGGACGTGCTCTCCGGCTTCGCGGGGCACCGCATCTACGGCGTGAGCATCGCGATCGACGACGAGCCCACCACTGGGAAGGAATTGTCGTTACCGGAGGCTATTTCCCGACGCTCGGTCTGCAGCCCGCACTCGGCTGGCTCATCGCGCCGGCCGACAACGAGCCCGGCGCCGACAACATGATCACGGTGATCGGCCATCGGTACTGGCGCGATCGCTTCGCCGGCAGCCCGACCGTGGTCGGGCAGGTGCTGCGCGAGAACGTCTTCCTCGACCGCATGATCTCGATCCTCTCCGCCGCGTTCGCGTTGCTGGCGACGCTGCTCGCGGCCGTGGCGTTCGGTGCGGGGTGGCTGCCGGCGCGTCGCGCGAGCCGGACCGAGCCGATGCGGGCGTTGCGATACGGCTGAGTCGGACACGCTGTATCGTTCGAGGTGAGTCTTCCCTCCGACTCCCCTCAACACGCGAGACCGTCCGATGAGCACCACCGCCACGCTCACATCCAGCACCCTGACGCTCCGCGACGGCACCACCATCTATTACAAGGATTGGGGGAGCGGTCGTCCCGTCGTGTTCAGCCACGGCTGGCCGCTCAACTCCGACAGTTGGGAGGCGCAGATGCTGCACCTCGCATCCAACGGGTTCCGCTGCATCGCGCACGACCGTCGCGGGCATGGCCGCTCGAGCCAGCCGTGGACCGGCAACGACATGGACACCTACGCGGACGATCTCGCCCAGTTGATCGAGGCGCTCGACCTCCGCGACGTGACGCTCGTCGGCTTCTCGACCGGCGGCGGCGAGGTCGCGCGCTACATCGGGCGCCACGGCACGGGGCGCGTTGCGAAGGCCGCGCTCATCTCGTCGGTCCCGCCGCTCATGCTCAAGACCGCGTCGAACCCGGACGGCCTGCCGATCGAGGTATTCGACGGCATGCGGACGGCCTCCATCGCGGACCGGGCCCAGCTCTATCGCGACGTGGCGAGCGGTCCCTTCTTCGGCTTCAATCGCCCCGGCGCGAAGGTCTCCGCCGGCGCGATCGAGTGGTTCTGCATCCAAGGCATGATGGTCGGACACAAGAATGCGCTCGACTGCATCAAGGCCTTCTCGGAGACGGACTTCACCGGCGACCTCGCGAAGTTCGACGTCCCGACGCTCGTCGTGCACGGCGACGACGATCAGGTGGTGCCGATCGCAGCCGCCGGACTCGCCTCGGCGAAGCTCGTGCGCGGGTCGACGCTCAAGGTGTACGCGGGAGCGCCGCACGGGCTCACCGACACGCACAAGCAGCAGCTGAACGCGGACCTCCTCGCGTTCGTCCGGAGCTGAGCCGGCGCGACGCTGCCCGAAGCTACGTGGCGCTACCAGGCGCGACGTGGCGCTACGCGGCCACCCAGGCCGCGAGCGCCGCCGCCGCGACCATCGCCCCGAGTCCGAACGCGACGCGCGCGCCGTATGCCCGGCCACCGCTTCCGAACGCCAGCACCGACTTCACCAGAGAACTGCTCGCGAGCAGCAGGACGATGCCCCAGCGCGCGTGCTCGAGTTCGATCCGTCCGCCGCCGGCGAGTTGACCGATCGCGAGCGCGGCGCCCTGCAGTTCGACCATGCTCGCGAGGGCGGCTGCGGCGAGCGCGCCGCGCTCGCCGAGCAGATCGGAGAGCACGGCCGAAACGACGAGCACGACCGCCACGAATCCGGCGAGCGCGAGCGCGTGCGACAGCTTGAACGCATGCGGCTGGCGCGCAGTCGTCTGTTCCTCGGCGGCGGAGCGTCCATTGAATAGTCCCACGGCGCCGCTCACGAGCAGCATCAGGCCACCGGCGACCAGTGACCACGCCGTGGCGCGCAGCAGTTCGCGGTTGCCGGTCGCGAGCACGGCGGCGAGCAGCACCACCGTGGCGAGGTTCGCGAAGAGCGCGGCCGAGGCCGCGTACGGGAGCAGCTGCGGCTCGGCGCGCACGCGATCGCCGTAACCGACCGTCGCCGCCGTGGACGACGCGAACCCGGAGAAGAAGCCGGCGACCGGCAGCCCGAATCGCGCGCCGACCACGCGCAGCGCGATCTGGCCGGCGACTCCCGCGGCCATCACCAGCACCACGAGCTTCCAGAGCGCGGATGGCACGAGCACGCCCCACGGATCGATCGGCTCGGTGGGGAGCAGCGGCAGCACCACGATCGCACTCGCCGCCAGCAGCAGCCCGTCGTGCACTTCCTGCTCGCTAATGAGTTCGCGCCCAAGGTGATGCAGTTCGGCGCGCAGATGCAGCAGTAGCGCCGTCACCACCGCGAGCGCGCCGGCGAGCCCCGCCGACTCCATCGCGAGCGCGCCGAGCAGGAAGGTGAGCACGAGCGAGAACTCGCCGGTGAGCCCGACGTCGGTCTGCGCGGTGCGCCAGTAGCTCACGAGCACGAGCGCGCCGCCGAGCGCGAGCGTCACGAGGAAGGCGCGCGTGTCGAGCTGCCACGCGACCGCCGCCGTGAGTGCGGCGAGCGCGTGCGTCCTGATGCCCGCCGCCGAGGGCCCGCTGTCGGGGTCGTTGCGGCGGCGTTCGCGCATGAGCCCGATCAGCAGGCCTAAGCCGAGGGCGCTCAGCAGTCCGGCGAAGAGTGGTGGCACGTAGCCTAAGCGTCAGGGAATGGCGGCCACTGAATCTTCGCTACTTCGTCGTCCGCGCGCTTCGGCGGCCGCCCGCACGCACCTCAGCTGGTCCCCTTCAACGCCTTGCCGAGCGCCTCGATCACGGCCCCGGTCTCGGCCGGCGGATTCGTCGGGTCGGCCTTGATCCGCTCCGCGATCGCGAGTGCCTCGTTCACCAGCTTCTGCATCGGGTCGTCGAGCGGCTGGTGCGCCCAGCGCGCGGCGCGCACCACGTAGCGCGCCGAGACCGCGAGGTCTGCGCCCACGCCTTCGATCCGACCGAAGCGGCGGAACGTCCAGGCGGTCGCGGCGAGCTGCTGGTGGTTGAGCGCGAGCAGCCGGTCGATGATCGCGAAC
>JAYTNC010000371.1:0-2770 GCA_043748515.1 Gemmatimonadota bacterium
CCGATCACGTACGGGTATTCGGCGCAGGTGCCAGTGTACTTCAACCAGGCGCCCGTGATGAACGTCGCCGGTGGCGGCGGACCGGGCGGGTTCGGGGGCGGAGGTGCCGGCGGCGGCCCTCAGGGGCAGAACACCACACCGATGGCGAATCGCTTGACACTGTCGCCGTGGGATTGGAATGCCGTCGATGAAGCGCCTCGCGCTGCGGCGGGTGGTGCGCGCGGTCCGGGTGGCGCAGCGGCCGGTGCGCGGCCGGCCGCTGGCGGCGCCGGCGGTGGCGCTGCTGGTGGTGGAGGCGGTTTCGGCGGCGGCGCGGCGCCCGCGAGCACACGGCCGCGCGTGGTGATGAGCTTCCCCGCGAGCGCGGGCGACATCCTGCTCTCGGGGACGCTCGCCGGCGGCGAGAGCCTGACCAACCGCGCGCAGGTGATCGACGCGCCACTCGGCACCGGGCACGTGGTGATGTTCGGCATCCGCCCGTTCTGGCGGTGGCAGACCCACGGCACGTTCTTCCTCGGCTTCAACTCGATCCTGCACTGGAACGACCTCAGCGTCAGATAAGACGAAGGATGAAGGATGAAAGAGGGCGGGCCGGGAGCGCGATGCGCTCCCGGCCCGCCCTGCAATCGTGCTGCCGTCGGTTACTTCTGGAAGATCGCGAAGCCGAAGAAGCAGGGATTGTCGTCGCAGTCGACCATGGTGACCTTGACGCGGAGCGAGCCCGAGGCCTTGGGCGTGAAGCTCACCACCGGCGCGTCGTCGGCGAGGACGTCCTTGACGATCGAGTCGCTGCCGTCGAGCACTTCGATGTCGAGGTCCTTGCAGTCGCGGTCGCAGGCGCCGACGATCTTGTAGGTCATGCCCTTCTCGAAGTTCAGCGTCCAGCTGTCGTTGATGTCGTCGTTCATGCGGCCGACGATGTAGTTGCGCGAGCCATAGCCGTCCTTCGCCACCGTCGTGAACGCCGTCGTCAGCTGCTTCCAGACGAGATCGGCATGCTCCTGCGCCTGCGCGGTGCTCGGGCGCGCCACCATCGCGGCGAGCGCGACGGTCATGATGATGAGCAGCTTCGGGAACCTGGTCGACATGCGGTCGCGTCCTCGTGAGTGGGGTTGCCGTGCGTTGCGCACAACATTACGACAATGTTCGCAAATTCGATACCACGGCGCGGACGAGCGATTCCCCTACACCGGAACCGGAAACCGCCCTACTGCGGAGCCGGACCGGATGGTCTAACCTAAGGTGCATTTAACTTGCACCTTTACGCCTGAGGCCCACGTATGCCCCGGTTCGCCCTGCCCCTCCTCTTCATCGCCGTCCTGGCCGCCTGCTCGCCGGCCGGCGAGCCGGCCGAGACGTCCGCTGCCCCGGCCGGTGGCGGCCAGTCCGCGGTCAAGGATGACGAGTCACAGCCCGACGTCGTGAAGGTCGCGGTCGGTTCGCCGGACCACACCACGCTCGTGGCCGCATTGAAGGCCGCCGGCCTGGTCGATGCCCTGTCGAACGCCGGTCCGTTCACGGTGTTCGCCCCGACCAATGCCGCGTTCGACAAGTTGCCGGCCGGCACGGTCGAGGACCTCCTCAAGCCCGAGAACCTCTCGAAGCTCAAGGTGATCCTGCAGCACCATGTCACGACGTCCGCGCTCGAGCTCGACTACTTCACGGACGGGCAGAAGGTGGGGATGGTCGACGGCACGAAGGAGACGTTCACTCGGAAGGGGAACGACGCCTTCCTGGGCGGCGCGAAGATCATCGGGTCGGTGCGGGCGTCGAACGGCTGGGTGCACGTGGTCGACGGCGTGCTGGTCCCGCCCGCCAAGTAGGACGACGCTCCAGGGCGGCCGCAGGGCCGCCCGAGCGGGTCAGTCGTGCCCTTCACCTCTGCGCGGCGTGAGCCGCGTGGAGGTGAGCGCGACGAACCCGACGGAGATGAAGAGGAACGAGCCGGCCCAGTCGCGCGTGACGAAGCCGTAGAGCAGCCCGGTCCAGAAGGCGCCAAGGAAGACGATCACGTTCAGTGGCATCTCGTAGGTCGGCACGGCGTCTCCCATGGTCCGCGTGATCGATCCATCACTCCTGCCTGCTCGTACCCCGCTCGCGCCCTTCGCGTGCCGTGATCGAATTGCCGGGGATCCCCTGCACCCGTCCGCGGCAGCTCGCGGCGCCGCAGCGACACTCGAACGCCTCACTCTGACCGTCGAGCAACTCGTGGTAGTCGAGCGTGAGTTCCTCGCCCACCGCGATGTCGCGGCGCGCGACCACGTCGAGTCCCACGTAGCGCGTGTTCGCGTCGCACGAATGGTTCTGCGGTGCCCACGAGTTGGGATCCTCGTCCCAGATCGCATACATCTCGTCGCTGAGCGGGACGGCATAGTGCCGGAAGAGTTCGCGGTCGGCGACGTTCCAGGCCGCCTCCACATGCCGGAGCGTGACCACGCGCAACGGACGTTCCTCTCCGCGGAAGACGATCTCGCCGAGCGCGATCGGGCGCGTGGAGACGATGCCGTAGCCGGCGATCGAGTTGCCGC
The DNA here is from genome assembly GCA_043748515.1 of Gemmatimonadota bacterium. GTDB lineage: Bacteria > Gemmatimonadota > Gemmatimonadetes > Gemmatimonadales > Gemmatimonadaceae > Pseudogemmatithrix. The sequence continues at coordinate 2,529 of JAYTNC010000371.1, forward strand.
GCATCTCGAATGGGCGCTGCCGCCGCCGGTGCCGCGCGATCCCCTCGGCGACGATCCGATCGAGGAACCCCGCCTGGCCGATCCCGTCGAGCTTGAGGATATGATCGGCCGATCCCTCTGACCCCTCGGGGTAGAAGACCGAACAGGTGAAGTTCACCTCGAGGAAGTAGAGCGTGCCCGCGGCGTCCATGCGGAAGTCCATGCGCGCATAGCCCACGCCGCCGAAGCCCGCGAAGAGCCGT
>JAYTNC010000372.1:0-5315 GCA_043748515.1 Gemmatimonadota bacterium
GCCGCCTTGAACGCCGCGTTCACTTCGGCGATCGTCGTCGCGCGCTCGACCTCGACCGTCAGCTCGGTGAGCGAGACGTCTGGGGTCGGGACGCGGATCGCGATGCCGTCGATCTTGCCCTTCACTTCGGGGATCACGAGCGAGGTCGCCTTGGCGGCGCCCGTCGTCGTCGGGATCATCGAGATCGCGGCCGCGCGGGCGCGGCGCAGGTCCTTGTGCGGCAGGTCGAGGATGCTCTGGTCGTTGGTGTAGCTGTGGATCGTCACCATCGCGCCGTGCTTGAAGCCGAACGCGTCGCGGATGACCTTGACCATCGGCGCGAGGCAGTTGGTCGTGCAGCTCGCGTTGGAGATGATCGTATGCTTCGCCGCGTCGTACTTGTCGTGGTTCACGCCGAGCACGATCGTGATGTCCTCACCGGTCGCCGGCGCCGAGATGATGACCTTCTTCGCGCCCGCGGCGACGTGCCTGCGCGCATCGTCGGCCTTGGTGAAGCGGCCGGTGCTCTCGAGCACGAGATCGACGCCGAGGTCCTTCCACGGCAGCAGCGACGGATCCTTCTCCTTCAGCACCTTGATCCGGTCGCCGTCGATGGTGATCGACTCCTCGTCGCGGCCCACCGTGCCGCCGTAGATCCCGTGCACCGAGTCGTACTTGAAGAGATGCGCGAGCGTCTTGGTGTCGGTCAGGTCGTTCACCGCGATGAAGTTGATGTCCGCGTTCCGCTCCTTCGCGGCGCGGATGACCTGGCGACCGATGCGGCCGAAGCCGTTGATGCCGACACGAATGGCCATCTGACTGGTGCTCCGTTGGGGCTGCGTGTGGTGGTGCTGGGACTTCAGCGGTCCGCGGCGGTGCGCGCCCGACCGAAAGTGAGGTAGCTCATGGTGCGGGTGCCGGCGGCGAACAGCGCGTTCGCACAGGCGTTGAGGGTCGCACCCGTGGTGAGGACGTCGTCGACGAGCACGACGTGCGTACCGCGCAGGCGATCCGCGCACGCATCGGTGACCGCGAATGCACCGTGAACGTTCGCCAGTCGCTCCCCGGGAGTCAATCGCGTTTGCGACGGGGTCGCGCGGGTGCGCTGCAATGCGTCCCGCCAGACGGGGATCCGCCAGTGCGCCGCGACCGCATCGGCCAGCAGCTCCGCCTGATTGAAGCCGCGCGCACGCTGCTTGACCGGCGCCAACGGCACCGGCACGAGTGCCGCGCGCTCGGCCACGACGTCGGCCGGCCACTGCAGCCGCGACAGTCGCAGCCCGATGCCCTCGGAGACCGCTGGCCAGCCGTCGTACTTGAGGGCCGAGAGCAACGCGCTGCTCGTGTCGTCGGGCACCCAGCAGAGCGAGCGCGCGGCGCGGACGAAGGGCGGCAGCAGCGCGCATCCGGCGCACGCGCCCCTCGCGCGAGCGCTCGCGCGAGCGGGATGCCCGCACCGGTCACAGCGCGGCGACGGCAGGAGCGGCAGCCGCGTCCAGCACCGTCCACAGACGATCCCGCGATCGGTGTCGTCGAGCGCACCATCGCATGCGGCGCAGCTCCGGGGAAAGGCGAACTGGCCGAGCGCCGAGAGGGCACGTCGCCATCGAGGCGGCGCGGCGGCGTCGGTCCTCTCGACGCTCGCGGACCTCACGCCGTCGCGGGCGCGCGGATCGATCGCCACATCGCCTCGCGATCGGCCGCTTCGCCGAACCAGCGCTCGAACGCGAGCGCCCCCTGCTCCACCAGCATCGGGAGGCCGTCGTCGGCGCGGAGACCGCGCGCACGACAGGCCTTCACGAACGGCGTGCGCCCGCGCCGATACGTCAGGTCGAGCACCGCCGTCTCGTCGGGAACGCTACCTGGTGCGATCGGCATCAGCGCGCCGTCAAGCCCGAGCGGCGTCGCATTCACGAGGAGGTCCATGCCGTTGACCGTGTGCATCTCGCTGTCGACGACCTCCGCCACGCCGGCGAAGCGGGCGGCGAGTTGCTCCGCACGGTCACGCGTGCGGGCATGCACGAAGATGCGGCTGTCCGACCACATCTCGACCGCGGCGCAGACGGCGGCCGCGGCGCCACCCGCGCCGAGCATGCCGATGCGAAGGCCCTCTGGACGCCGACCGAGCAGACGCTCCACCGCGAACGCGAAGCCGCCGACGTCGGTGTTGTCGCCGACGACGCCGTCCGACTCCGTCCAGAAGGTGTTGACTGCACCAACGCGCTCGGCGAGCGGCGTGCGGCGCACGCACCAGGCGTAGACCGACTCCTTGTGAGGCAGCGTCACGTTGCCCGCTGCGCGCGCATCGGCAAGCAGCCCCATCATCGGCTTCAGGTCGGCAGGCGCGACGTCGAGCGTCTCGTACAGCAGCGGGATGCCGGCGGCCTCGAGCGCCGCGTTCTGGAACAGGGGCGAGAGCGAATGCGCCACCGGATGTCCGAGCAGCACGAGACGTCCAGGGAGCTCCCTCATGCGCCTTCCGTGCGCCGCTCGGCCGCGATGCGGTCGAGGACCTGCGTGATCTCGCGCGACAACTCGTCGAAGGTCTGCCGGTAGAGATCGAGCTCGCCACCGAACGGATCCTGCACCGGACGGCCGGCGGTCGAGCGCGTGGCGAAGTCGGTGAGGAGGTGGGTCCGCCCGTCGCCGCCGAGCACGACCGCGCGCTCCTTGTGGTGCGGACTCATGACGAGGATCAGGTCGGCCGCGGCGACGAGCTCGCGCGACAGGTCCTGTGCGCGGTGCACGGTGAGGTCGAGCCCACGCTCGAGCGCGACGAGCAGCGCACCGTCCGACGCAGGATGTCCATCCCACGCGCTCGTACCGGCGCTCACGACGGTGACGTCGTCGAACCCGCGATCGCCCGCGAGCCGACGCGTGATCGCTTCGGCCATCGGACTGCGGCAGGTGTTCCCGGTACAGACGAAAAGCAGGCGCACGGTCACAAGTCTCCGATGAGGTCGGGGACGCTCTCCCGCAATGTAGACGCCGGTAATGCTCCGGGGCGGATGACACGCGGCATGCGGCCGGTGCAATCGACCACGGTGGAGGCGGGCGACGGTGGCAAGCGCCCGCCATCGAGCAGTCGGATCGCTCCGCTGAAGAGTTCGTTGCGCCACTGAGAGAGGATCTCCCCTGCGGTCACCGCCGGCGGCTGCCCGGGCAGGTTGGCGGACGTGCTCGTGATCGGATCGCCGAGGGCGGTGATCAGGCGCTGCAACCCGGGGTGCGGAGTCCAGCGCACCGCGATGCCACCCTCCGGACCGCGCAGCCGTTCGGGGATGCGCCGTTCGCCGCCAGGAAGCACGAGCGTGAGCGGACCAGGCCAGTGGCGTGCCGCGAGCATGCTCGCCAGCGGCGGCAGGTGCAGGCCGAGTCGCGCGAGCATGCTCGTGTGGCTGATGAGCAGCAGGAAGGGCTTCGCGGGCGGCCGCCGCTTGAGGTTCACGAGTCGGTCCACCGCCTCGCGGTCGATCATCGTGCCGAAGCCGTAGACCGTCTCGGTGGGGTACGCGAGGATCCCGCCGTTCTGCAGGTGTGCGATCGTCCCGGTGAGCGCCGCCTCGACCTCCTCCGGCGACCAGAACGGGATCCCGCGCGTCTCGGGCACCGCTATTCCGCCAGCGTGTGAAGAGCCTCGGCGCGCGCGAAGTCGACCTCTTCGGTGACCTTGAGCGCGCGTTCGCTGCCGCGCACCACGAACACCGGAAGTCCGAGCGACTCGCACAGCGCGGCATCGTCGGTCGCCGACGCGTGCGTGCCGAGCGCGCGTCCTTCGCGGTGCGCACGCTCGATCATCTCGCGCGGGAAGCCCTGCGGCGTCTGTGCGCGCCAGAGCCCCTCGCGGGGCACCGTCGCCGTGACGCGGCCGTCGGCATCGACGCGCTTGAGCGTGTCGACCACGGGCAACGCGGCGACGGCGCCATGTCCCTTGCGCGCCTCCGCGATCACGCGGTCGATCATGCCCTCGGAGGCGAAGGGCCGCGCCGCATCATGGATGAGAACGTACCGGCACTCCGGCGGCAGGTCCTCGAGCCCGTTGGCGACCGACTCGGCGCGCGTCGCGCCGCCGACGCCGAGGAGAAGGCGCTCGGCATCGCTCTGGAAGATCCAGGGCGGCGGATCGCCGGCGTACTTCCGCGGCAGCACGCAGACGACCATCGCGACGTCGGGGCGCGCCTGGAACGCCTGCAGCGAGTGCAGCAGCATCGGCTTGCCCGCGACCCAGCGCAGTTGTTTGAGCTCGCCGCCGCCCATGCGGCTTCCCGAGCCGCCGGCGACGATGACCACGCCGACGTCGCGCGTCACGCGCGGCGCCTGTTCCACGGGCGTGCCGACTGCCGTCATCGGAAGCACTCCTTGAACAGCGCGCCGAGATCCGCGACGCCGCGCACCTTGAGCGACTTGGGCGCGCGCTTGGGCACACTGCGTTCCGAGACGTAGGCGACCTTCATCCCCATCTTCTCCGCCTCGGCGATGCGTCGTTCCGCCTGCGAGACCGCGCGGATCTCGCCAGCGAGTCCCACCTCGCCGATGAACACGGCATCGGCCGGGAGCGCACGGTCATAGACGCTGCTCGCGAGCGCGGCCGCGACGGCGAGGTCCCCCGCGGGCTCCTGCATGCGCACGCCGCCGACAACGTTGAGGAAGACGTCGAGCTGCGCGAACGAGAGGCCGGCGCGCTTGTCGAGCACCGCGAGCAGCAGCGCGAGGCGACGACCGTCGTAGCCCGTGCTCACACGCTGCGGCGTGCCGAAGCCCGCCTTGGCCGCGAGCCCCTGCACCTCGAGCAGCATCGGCCGCGTGCCCTCGAGCAGGCAGGTGACCGCGCTGCCGCTCGCGCCGGCGTCGGTGCGCTCGCTGAGGAAGAGCGCGCTCGGATTCTCCACGGCCTCGAGCCCGTGCACCGTCATGCGGAAGACGCCGATCTCGTCGACCGAGCCGAAGCGGTTCTTCGTGGCGCGCAGCACGCGGTGATCCGCCATGCCTTCGCCCTCGAAGTAAAGCACGGTGTCGACGATGTGCTCGAGCGTCTTCGGGCCGGCGATGCCGCCGCCCTTGGTCACGTGCCCGACGACGAACACCGCGGTGCCGCTCTCCTTCGCGAAGCGCATGAGTCTCGCCGCGCACTCGCGCACCTGACCCACGTTGCCGGGCGCGCCTTCGAGGTCACCCGTGAACACCGTCTGGATGGAGTCGACCATCAACACGGCGGGCCGCACTGCGGCCGCCGTCGCGAGGATCGTCTCGAGGTTCGTCTCGCCGAGCAGTTGCACCGCGCCGGCCTCGGGCGCGAGCCGGTCGGCGCGCAGCTTCACCTGCAGCGGCGATTCCTC
>JAYTNC010000373.1:0-8961 GCA_043748515.1 Gemmatimonadota bacterium
GTGCAGCTCGTGCTCAAGCGGTTCGTCGACGTGACCGGCGCGCTGCTCGGCCTCGTCGTCGGCGCGCCGGTGATCCTGCTCGTGGCGCTGGCCGTGCGCCTCACGTCCACGGGACCGGTGCTGTTCAGGCAGGTGCGCGTGGGGCTCGGCGGCGACCTCTTCACGCTGCTCAAGTTCCGCACGATGGTCGCGGACGCCGAGGCGCGGCGCGGCGAGCTCGTGGCGGCGAACCAGTACGCCGCCGACCCGCTGTTCAAGATGAAGAGCGACCCGCGGCTGACGACGCTCGGGCGCTTTCTCCGGCGCTCGAGCCTCGACGAGATCCCGCAGTTGATCAACGTCCTGCGCGGCGAGATGTCGCTCGTGGGGCCGCGCCCGGCGCTGCCGAGCGAGGTGTCGCGCTACCGTCCGCACCACTTCGTGCGCTTCGAGGTGCTCCCGGGTATCACCGGTCCCTGGCAGGTGGGCGGGCGCAACGCGATCACCGATTTCGAGGCGGTCGTGCGGATCGAGGCGGCGTATATCCGCGGCTGGAGCGTCTGGCGCGACCTGCTGATCCTCGCGCGCACGGTGCCTGCGGTGCTGAGCATGCGTGGTGCGTACTGATGTGTCCCTGTTTCGTCCCTGCCCTCTGAGTCGTATTCTGTCGATGACCAACCCGCCTCGCGGTCCCAATCCAATTACATACATGACGACGTACCTCCGGCGCGGCGCCATCCTGACGCTCGTCCTGCTCGGGGCCTGCGGCGGTTCCCGTTCGCCGAACGTCGCCCCGATCCCCGCAGCGATGCTCGCGCCGTGGACGACGCAGCCCGGCGACCAGATCCGCGTGAGCGTCTGGCGCGAGCCCGAGATCTCGGGCGACGTCTTCGTGCAGAACGACGGCACCGCGATCTTCCCGGCGCTTGGCCGGATCAAGGTGGGCGGACTGACGGCCGACTCGTTGAACGCGCTCCTGATCAATCGCTTCCGCGACCGGATCGTGAACACGCCGGTCGACGTGGTGCTCGTGCGTCCGCTGCCGGTGTTCGGCTCGGTGCGCTCGCCCGGGGTGTATCCGGTGGACCCGACGTCGACGGCGATCCAGCTGATCGCGCGCGCGGGCGGGACGGTCGGCGCCGAGGGATTGCCGCGGGTGCAGTTGCTGCGCTACGACGGCACGCGGCTCGACCTCACGGTGGAGCAGTCGCTCGGCGCGTTCGACCTGAAGAGCGGCGACGCGATCTTCGTGCAGGACCAGTCGTGGTGGATCCGCAACCAGCGTCAGATCACGACCGTCGCGGCCGTCTCCACGATCATCGCCTCGGTGATCTCGATCACCGTTCTCCTCACCCGCTGAGGACGCGCCGATGAACAACCTGCCGATGGTGGTGCCGATCGAACCCAACACGCCACTCGACCTGCGGCGCGGCTGGGCGACGATCGCGCGGAGCGCGTGGATCATCGTGGTGTGCGTGGGGCTCGCCGTCGCGGCGGGCGTGGTGGCGGCGCGGCGCGTGGAGGCGCTCTACCAGGCGGAGGTGACGGTCCGGATCGACGAGCCGAAGCCGACCGCCTCGTCGCAGATGTACTTCGGGCCCGACTACCAGCAGCTGCTCGCGACGTCGACCGAGATCATCACGAGCCGCAACCTCGCGCTCGAGGTGGTCGACTCGCTCGGCCTTCGGCTCGCGGTGCTCGCGCCGCAGCGCACGCCGCGCAGCGCGCTCGTCCGGTGGGCGACGGTCGCGTCCGACGCGGCCGACGCCGAGTTCCGCTTCGCGCGCGTGCGCGGCGGCTACCAGGTGCGTCGCCTGCCGGGTGATTCGATCCTCGGCACCTTCAGCGACACACTGCCGATCGTGCTGCCGGGCCTGACCCTGATGCTCACGTCGGACGCGCGACTCGAGGAGCGGATGAGCTTCGTGCTCGTCCCGCGGCTCGCGGTGGCGAACGCGCTGCGCGCGTCGCTCGAGGTGATGCAGACCAGCCGCGACGCGAACGTCCTGCGGATCACGTTCCGCGGCCCCGATCCGGCGCTCACGACGGAGATCCCGAACGTCGTCGCGCACCGCTTCGTGCAGCGCAAGATGGACCTCGAGCGCGTCTCGGCGCGCGCCACGGTGAACTACCTCGGCCAGCAGCTCGGCTCGCTCAACGACCAGCTCTTCGGCGCCGAGGACGCGGTCCGCACCTACCTGCTCACGCAGGGCATCACGACGCCGACCGACCAGGCGGCGTACTTCTTCACCGAGATCAACGAGCTCAAGAGCGCCACGGCGACGCTGCGCGGCATCCGCGAGCAGATCTCGCTCGCGATGTCCGGGCCCCGCTCGACCGACTCGCTCACGCTGCGTCGCGAGATGCTCGAGCGGATCCTCTCGACCGACGCCTTCAGCGACGCGCGCATCGCGGAGTCGGAGCGCGAGCGGCTCGGCCTGCTCGTCGACGAGCGGACGCAGCTGCTCAACCGCCGCATGCCGACCGACCCCGACGTCCGCGCGCTCGACCGACGGATCGACGCGGTGCAGGACGTGATCGAGGACCGCGCGCGCCGCTTCCTGAGCAGCGTGAACGCGCAGATCGCGGTGCTCGAGCGGCGCGTCACGAGCCTCGAGGAGGCGCGCAAGAAGATCCCCGAGCAGCAGCTGACGTTCGAGCGGCTCGAGCGCTCGCGCCGCGTGCTCGAGGACCTCTCGATGATGGTGCAGTCGCGGCTCACGGAAGCGGAGATCGCCGCCGCGGTGCAGGACTCGACCGCGCAGGTGCTCGACGAGGCCGCGGGCGCGCCGATGACGATCTCGCAGTCGAAGTCGATCATCTTCGCGATCGCGGTGCTGGCCGGCCTGCTCGTCGGCGTCGGCATCGCCTTCCTCCGCGAGTGGCTCGACACGACGATCCGCACCGAGGCCGACCTCGCGGCGATCACCGGCGTCGCGGTGGTGGGCATCATCCCCAACCTGCAGCAACAGTCACGGACGGGCGCCTACCGGCTCGGTCCACCGGTGGCGGTCGGCGCCGGACCCGACTCGCCGAAGGCAGGTCTGCCGGCGACGGGTCGCGACTACCACACGCCAGCGGCCGAGGCGTACCGCTCGCTGCGCACCAACCTGAATTACCTGACGCCGCCCAAGGCGCCGCGCGTGATCGTCGTGACGAGCGCCCTGCCGGGCGACGGCAAGACGACGACGGCGGTGAACCTCGCGGTGACGCTCGCGCATCAGGGTCAGCGCGTGATCCTGATCGACGCGGAGACGCGCCGCGGCACGGTGCACGACGTCTTCAACATCCCGCCGGCTCCGGGCTTCTTCGACCTCATGTACGGCCAGGCCTCGCCGGGCGAGTGCATCCGCCGCGTGGCCATGGAAGGCGGTGGCACCATTGACGTCCTCCCGCTCGGCAGCGCGCCGAGCGTGAACCCCGCCGACCTGCTCGTGGCGCAGCGGCTGCAGCCGCTCTTCGAGCGCCTGCGCCAGCAGTACGATTACGTGCTGCTCGACACGCCGCCGCTCAACCTGTTCACCGACAGCGCGCTGATCGGCGCGCAGGCCGACGCGCTGCTGCTCGTCGCGCGCGCGGACCGCACCGAGCGCGAGGAGCTGCGGTTCGCCGTCGCGCAGTTGCGGAACGTGCAGGTGAACCTCGCCGGCGCGATCCTCAACGACGTGGAGTTCCGCCGCAGTTCGCGATACCGTTCCGGCTACGGCTACTACTACGACTACGGCCGATGAGACCCATTCGGGGGACGGCATGAAGAGCGCGCGCGGCCGGACGTCGGCGCCCACCGGCGAGCAGGCGATGCCGGAGCTGGTGCCGGAGCTCTTCGACACCGGCGCCGAGGGCCCCGCGTCGTCGGGGAACTTCGGCGTCGCGTTGCTCGTGGGGTCGATCCTGTGCGTGCTCGAGCTGCTCTCCGCGCCGCTGGTGCTCGGGGTGACCCTCGTGGTCTCGCTCATCACCTGGTGGCTGCTCGACCAGCCCTGGTCGGGCCGCCGGCGCGGCCGCCGCCGGCGCGGACTCACCTCGCGCCTGCTCTACCTCAGCACGATCATGCTCGTGGGCCTCTGGCTCGGCGTGATGTTCATCTTCCGCGCGAGCGATCCGGCCCTGAGTTCGGGCTTCACGACGACGCTCCCGGTGATGATCTGGGGCATCGACATCTCGTTGATCGAACGGATGAACGGCATGGCGGTGGCGACGCAGCCGACGGGTGCGCTCGCGGTGCCGCTCGAGGGCGGGGGCTTCGCGCCCTTCTCGCTCTTCGTGCACGGGACCGCTGCGACAGTCGGCGTGAGCCTGCTCGGTTACGCGATCTCGTCGGCACGCCGCCGGCTCCGCCGCCGGATGCGCGAGCAGGGGTGGCTCCCGGCGCGTGAATCGCGCCAGGATCCGCCGCCGAACATCGGCTGAGGGTCGCGTGACCACCTCCTCGTTGCCCGTGGCGGACGCGCGTTCGGCGTCCGCCATGCCGTCGCTGCAGCGGGTGGCGGTGGTCGGCTTCATCCTCGTCACGTTCGCGGGCCTCGCCGGCGCCGGTGGGCGCGCGTTCGCGCCGGCCTGGGCGGTACTCGCCGCATTCACGGCCTTCACGCTCGTGACGCGATCGCCGGCCGCCTTCCTGGCGTTCACGGTCTCGCTCTGGTTCTACACGCCGCTCGTGCGGCGCGTGCTCGACCTGCAGCACGGCTTCACGCCGACCAATCTCGCGCTCGCCGCGCCGGTGCTCGCGTCGACGGTCGCGCTGCTCACCGTGCTGCGGTTCGCGCGCGAGCTCAGGGGCGTGCTGTTCGCGCCGGCGCTGCTGGTGATCGCGGCGGTCACCTACGGATTCCTCGTGGGCGCGCTGCGCAACGGCGTGGTGCCGGCGTTCTACGCGTATCTCACCTGGCTCTCGCCGGCGATGATCGGGCTGCACACCGCGCTCCACTGGCGGCGGTATCCCGAGTTCCGCGACACCTTCCTCCGGACGCTCGCGTGGGGGATCGGGCCGGCGGCGCTCTACGGCATCGTGCAGTTCGTGGTGATGCCGCCGTGGGACGCGTACTGGATGATCTCGACCGACCTGCAGTCGATCGGCGACCCGGTGCCGTACTCGGTGCGCGTCTTCGGCCCGATGACCATGCCCGGCACCTTCGCCGTGGTGATGGAGGTCGGGTTGCTGCTGTTGCTCTCGGCGAACGTGCGCGGCCGGCTGCCGTCGCTCGTGCTCGGCTTCATCGGGTTGCTGCTCTCCCGCATCCGCACGGCCTGGCTCGGCTTCGTCTTCGGCCTCGTGCTGCAGTTCATCACGCAGCCGGTGCGGCGGCTGCCGCGCAACTGGATCACGATCGCGGTGATGGCGTTGCTCTCGCTGCCGGTGATCACCATCCCGCGCATCCGCGAGGGGATCACCGACCGTCTCTCGTCGATCACCGCCGGCAACGAGGACTCGAGCGTGCGCAGCCGCGTGATGGTGGCGCGCGCGGGCTACGCGCTCGTGCTCGACTACGCCGAGGGAGCGGGACTGGGCGCGACGGGCAGCGCGGTGACGGCGCGCTCGAAGGGCGGCATCCGCAACTTCGAGAACGGTCTGCTCGAGGTGTTCTATCTGTTCGGGTGGCCGGGCGGGCTCCTGTTCTTCCTCGGGATGATCGGGATCGTGTTGCAGGGCATGCGCCTCGCCGACGGGCGATTCGACCAGTTCGCGAATGCGGTGCGATCGGGGGCGGCGGCGCTGCTCGCGAGCCTGCTGATCTCCGAGATCTTCACCGGTGCGGCCGGCACGCTCTTCTGGGTGCTGATCGGCTTCGGTGTCTCGGCGCACGCGCACAATCTCGCGTCGGGCGCGACGGCGGCATACCGGGCGTCGCTGCTGCGCGGACGATGACCGACGCGCGCCGGATCGCCCAGAACCGGGCGGCGCACGACCGGCTGCGCGGCGGGTACGACGCGCGACATCCCGAGATCCACAACGACATCGAACAGGCGCGCCTCACCGCTTCGGTCGCGCAGGCGATAAGCGCGATCAAGAGCCGAACGCCGTTGCGCGACCGCGTGCTGCTCGACGTGGGCGCGGGCATGGGGAATCTCACGGAGAAGCTGCTCGCCAACGACTGCCGAGTGATCGCGAGCGATCTCTCGGCGGGGATGCTCGAGGATCTCGACCTGCGGTACGGGCCGAGCGGACGCCTCACGACCTTCGTGCTCAACGGCACCGATCTGCGGCCGCTCGCCGACGCGAGCGTCGACTTCGTGGGCGCGTACTCGGTGCTGCATCACGTGCCCGACTACCTCGCGCTCGTGGACGACATGGTGCGCGTGGTGCGGCCCGGCGGAGTGATCCTGCTCGAGCACGAGAAGGCGCCGCAGTACTGGACGCCGAGCCCGGCGCTCGATCGTTTCCTGAATGGCGCGGTGGTCTGGCCGGAGAAGCGCTGGACGCGGTTCGTGGACCCGCGGCGCTACTGGTCGCGGCTCCGGCCGCACCTGATCTGGCAGCGCTGGTTCGATGCGCGCTGGATGCCGGAAGGCGACATTCATATCTGGCCCGACGACCACGTGGAGTGGGCGCGCGTGGACGGCCAGCTCCGGGCCGGCGGCTGCGAGCCGGTCGCGGTGGTGGACCATCTCGCCTACGAACCACGCTTCGACCGCGCCGCGTGGGAAGCCGCGCGGCACGAGGCAACGGACACGCGCACGTATCTCGCACGCAAGGTGGACGAACGATGACGCAGCCGATCATCACCGTCGTGACGCCGTCGTACCAGCAGGGGCGGTTCCTCGAGGAGACGATCGACTCGGTCCTCTCGCAGGGCGTGCCCGGGCTCGAGTACATCATCGTCGACGGCGGCAGCACCGACGAGAGCGTGGAGGTGATCAAGCGCCACGCGCGCCACCTCAAGTGGTGGGTGTCGGAGACGGACCGCGGCCAGTCGCACGCGATCAACAAGGGGATCGCGCAGGCGACGGGGACGTGGCTCGCGTATCTCAACAGCGACGACGTCTACCTGCCGGGCGCGCTGCCGTCGCTGCTCGCGGCGCTGGCGTCGCAGCCGCAGTCGCGATGGATCGCCGGCGGCGTGATCGGCTTCGGGACGCCCGAAGCGCCGGTGCACGAGTGGCACATGCCGAAGGTGCCGCGCGGGATGCTCGATCTCCTCTCTTCGCGCTTCCAGATGGCGCAACCGGGCCACGTCTGGTCGCTCGAGCTCGTGAAGAAGGTCGGCGGATTCGACGAGTCGCTGCGCTACCTCTTCGACATCAATCTCTACGCGGCGCTCATCGCCCACGGGGAACGCTGCCAGGCGCTCGACCGTCCCGTCGCGGGCTATCGCTTCCACGCGACGAGCAAGACGGTGGCCGAGGGCTCGCTGTTCGAGAAGGAGTGGGACATCATCCGCGCGCGCTACATGACGTCGCTGCCGCTGGCCGACCGCCTGCGCGCGCGGAACCGCATCGGGTTGCTCAAGGCGCAGGCGATCATGACCGAAGCGGCGCGCGCGGCCGATGCCGGCGACGGCGCCGCGGCACGCACGGGATTCGCGCGCGCGCTCAAGCGGCACCCCGCGGTGCTCTTCACGCGCGCCGCCGGCGGGTGCGCGCGACGGATCCTCGGCGCAGCCGGCGGCGGCTGACCGTGAGCGCGCCCGTCCGCGTCTTCCTCGCCTGCACGGGGCTCGGGCACGAGCGGCGCGGGTTCGAGAGCTTCACGCGCGCCTGTGCGCGCGCGCTGCGCGACGAGCCGTCGCTCGCGCTCACGGTCTTCGCGGGCGGGCGCGACGGGCAGGTGGCCGGCGAGCGCGTGGTGCCGAACTTCCCCCGCGCCTCGCGCGCCGCGAAGTCGCTCGGCGCGCTGCTCGGGCGCGATCCGTACTTCGTGGAGCAGGGGACCTTCTTCGTCGGGTTCGTGCCGGCGCTGCTCGGCGGAAGGCCCGATCTCGTCTACTTCGCCGACTTGAACCTCGGCAACGCGCTCTGGCATTGGCGCGAACGCACCGGCGCGCGCTGGAAGCTGCTCTTCTACAATGGCGGCAACACCACCATGCCGTTCACGCGCTGCGACCATGTGCAACAGGTCACGCCGGCGGCGCTCGAAGGCGCGCTCGCACGCGGCGAGCGCGCGGACCGGATGACGCTGCTGCCGCACGGGATCGCGCTCGAGCCGTCGTTCACGCCCACCGACGCGGCGGCGCGCGCACGCGCGCGCGAAGCGCTCGGCCTCCCGCGCGAGCGCGAGATCCTGCTGAGCGTCGGGCAGCTCGACCGTCCGACCAAGCGCACCGACCTGTTGATCGAAGCCGTCGCGGCTCTTGCTGCGCCGCGGCCGTATCTCCTGCTGGTCGGCGCCGACGGGCCCGACGGCGACGGCTTGCGTGCGCTGGCGTCCGAACGGCTCGGCGACGGATGGAGCTGGCGCACCGAGCCGAGCGAACGGATGCCGCTGGTGTACGCGGCCGCGGACCGCTTCGCGCTGCTCTCGCGCGGCGAAGGGTTCGGGCTCGCGTATGTGGAATCGCTCGCCGCGGGGCTCCCGCTGCTCGCGCACGACGACGCGACGACGCGGTACGTGGTCGCCGATGCCGGGCTCCGCGTCGCGATCACGACGGTCGAGGACGCGCGCGCCGCGATCGACTCGTTCCGCGCGATGCCCAACGACGCGGCGGCCGCGGTCGCGCGTCACGAAAGCGTCCGTGCGCGATTCTCGTGGGACGTGCTGCGCTCCGCATACGTGTCGCTCTTCCGCTCCGTGGCCGCGGGAAGCGTATGAGCGCGCCCGTCTGGACCGTGGTCATTCCGACGTTCGACCGGCATGCGACGCTCATTGAGTGCCTCGCGCGACTCGCGCCCGGCGCGCAGACGCTCGACGCCGCGCTGTACGAAGTGGTCGTCACCGACGACGCGCGGAGCTCGGCCACGCGCGCGCTGCTCGCCGAGCGATTCCCCTGGGTGCGCTACACCGCCGGCCCCGCCCGCGGCCCCGCGGCCAACCGCAATCACGGCGCA
>JAYTNC010000374.1:0-1578 GCA_043748515.1 Gemmatimonadota bacterium
TGCACGACACCCTTGCGCGCGTTTGCGGCCGAGCGCTACGGCGACGGCGGCAGCGGCGGCGGAGGCGTGGTCGGCAGCGGCAGCGGCAGCGGCAGCGGCGGAACGACGTTCGCCTGTACTGACGCCGCGGTCGAGTCGGGCGCGGCGGCGACGACGGGCTGCGAGCCAGGCCACCAGCGGTGCACGAGCACGGTGACTTGGCCGGGCTTCACTGTGACGTGGCCTAGCGAGAAAGCTTCGCCGTCGCGAGTGACCTCGACGACGTGCTCGCCGACGGGGAGGCGCATGCGTGCGACGGCGATGCGATCCGGCAGGAGCTGCCAGGCGCGCAAGTCGGGCTGGTCGAGCACCTGCGACGAGGCGTGTATGGCGAGCATGCCGATGCCGAGCAGGATCGCACCGACGGCGAGCACCATCTTGGCGCCGCCGGAGCCCTCCTCGTCCTCGTCCTCGCTCTTCTTGTCGCCCTTCTTGCCCTTCCCGTTCTCGTTGTCGGCGTCGTCGTCGCTGCCGGTGATGATGTCGCCGGCGGCGCCGAACGCGCCCTCCGCGCCCTTGAGCGAAAGTTCGCGGACGGCGGAACGGCCGAGCGCGCGCGCGATACGGCCGGGCTGCTGCCGATCGAAGTCGGCGCGGACGGCGTGGCTGACGCTCATGCCGACGGCGCGGGCCATGACGTCAGACGCGCGCGCGCCGAGCACCCCCTGCCCCGCCTGCGCATTCAGGTCCGACATCACGGGCCAGCGCAGGCTGATGTTCCGATACGACTCGGCGTGCCAGTCGCGGTCGATGCCGCGGCGGCGATCGATGGTGCGATAGGTGTTCATCCGGACGAGGTCGTCGTCGCTGTCGAGCATCGCGACCTCGTCGCGGCTGACCCAGAAGTCGAGGGCGACCGGTTCGGGGCGCGCGACGAAGCCGTCCTCGATGAGCACGACCACGTCGCCGTGCAGCGTATCGGGTGGCACGGTGTCGCCGGGAAGATCGCCCGCGAGCAGCAGGTTCGCGTTGCGGTAGGCGACGTCGGCGTCGTTGCGCTCGCCGGCGACCTCGAACATCACGCCCGCGATGTAGCGCATGACGCCCTGATAGCGCGCGCCGGGGAGACTCGGGTCGTCGCTCTCGAGCAGCGTCGACATGCGACGCGCCTCGACGGCGGCCTCGTCGCGCTCGTTGCGCGCGAGCCAGTTGAGGCCGCCGTAGTACGGGATCAGCAGGCGTTCGGCGGTGCCGGGATCGTACGGCAGCGCGCCCTCGCCGGTGACCATGCTCTGCGCGCCGTCGCTGAGGCGCTTGGTGTAGCGCTGATACGCGATCTGCCAGGCACGGTCGAGCGCGCGCGTGCCGAGTTCGTTCTGGCCGGCATGCATCGCGACGAGCCCCTCGTACAGGTGCCGCAGGAGCGCGTCGGCCGGGGCGATCTTCTTGTCCTTGAGGTCCGCGAGTGCCGACCCGTACTCCCCCGCGATCATCCGCTCACGCAGCTGACGTTCGGCGGGAATGCCCGCCGGGCCCGCACGCCACGACTGCCCCGCGCTCGCGCAGCCCTGGAGGGCGAGCGCGAGCGAGAGGATCAGG
>JAYTNC010000375.1:0-1796 GCA_043748515.1 Gemmatimonadota bacterium
AGCACTTCCCAGTTGCCGCTCGTGAGCGCCTGCTTGGCGCTGCCGTCGGCGTTGGCCGCGTAGATGTGCGAGTACCCGCTCTCCTCGGAGACGAACCAGGCCTTGCCGGTCGGCGTCCAGCCAGTGCAGCCGAAGCAGGGGCCGTTCACCCACGCTTCGTCGCGCAGCGCGTCGACCATCAGCGTGGCGCCGTCGGCCGAAGCGACCGACCAGAGATAGCGGTTCTTGAAGTCGGCGGAGGAGACGAAGATCAGGGCGTACCTGCCGTCGTCGCTCCAGTCGCCCACCTGCGCGCCGCCCGCGGCCTTGTCGTCGGGCGTGAGCTTGAGCCAGGTGACCTTGCCGCTCGCGATGTCGAGATGTCCGACCTTCTGCGTGCCCTGTGCGTCGCCGACCTTGGTGCGGCCGGGGATCATGCGCGGGTAGCCGTCGGCGTTGATGAAGTCGGGGACGTCGGCGCCGCGCTGACCGGCGGGAGGTGTGTTCGTCGAGATGATCGCGCTCTTGCCGTCGGGCGAGACCGAGACTGTGCCGATGCGCTCGGCCTGCGGGATCCAGATCACGGGGAGACGACGCGCCTCCGTGGCGCGGCGCTGCGCGGTCTGCAACGACTCGGCGGCGATCTCGTCGCGGATCACCTCGAGCAGCATCCGCTGCTGTTCGGCGAGCGCGGCACGCTGACCCTTGGGGGCCTCGGGGTCCTTCGGCGCGGCGCCGCTGCGGATGTCGGTGAGCTGGCGCGTGAGGCCGCTTGCGATGTCGACGGCGTAGATGTTGTTGTCGCGGACGAAGAGGATCTCGCGTTCGTCGAGCGAGAACCTCGGGTCGGACTCGTTGCCGTTGGTCTCCGTGATGCGGCGGTGCGTGAGCGTGGGGCGGCGGAGGCGCAGCCAGAGATCGCCGCTCGCGGCAACGACCTCGGAGCGGCCATCGCGCGAGCGGCGCCCGGTGGCGAGCATCGGCGCGACGGAGTCCATGTGCGCGTCGGTCACCTGCTCGGGCACCGCGCCCGCGACCGCGGCGACGCGGAAGGGCTTCATCTCCTCGTTCCACTTGGCCCCGGCCTGTAGCCAGCGAAAGTAGACCCAGCGCCCGTCGGCGGTGAAGCGCACCTGCGCCGGTTCGCGCCCGTAGAGCTCCGGCCCGCGCATGATGTTGCGCACCGAGAGGTCGAACTGCTGCGCGCCGATCGTCGGGGCGGCGAGAAAGGCGAGAGCGAGGAGGATGCGTCGCATCGTGAGGACGGGCTCGGGTGGGGCGATGTTTCGCGGACTGTCGGAGAAACTACGCGCTCGGGGCGGGCATCGCTTGTGGGGGCTCGACGGCGGGCACCACAGAGGCACAGAGGCACAGAGGCACAGAGGCACAGAGGCACAGAGGCACAGAGGCACAGAGGGCACAGTGAACTGCGAACGGCAACCTCTCGAGGCGTCGCGCGGAAGAAGTCCGGGTCGTGAAGCCCCCAAGTGGCTGCCGCAGTTCTCTGTGTCCTCTGTGCCTCTGCGGTGAAAGCAGTCGCAGTACAGGACTCAGAGATGCCGCAGGTATCTCTCGGGCGCAGCGAGGAAGTCCCGCGTCACCCGCACATGCTCGACCTCGTCGTACTCGACAGCCCGCGGCGGCCGCTCGTCGAACGACCAGATGGTCGCCCCCGGCAGCGCGAGCAGGATCGGCGAGTGCGTCGCGATCACGAACTGCCCCGCATCCTTCACCATGTCCTGCAGCATCGCCAGCAGCGCGAGCTGCGACGTCGGCGACAGCGCCGCCTCGGGCTCGTCGAGCAGGTAGAGCCCGTC